>JAITIK010000086.1 GCA_031279555.1 Treponema sp.
GGCGAAGCGGTTATTCCGCCCGGCGTAGAGTTTCACCGCATCTCGCTTCGCATCAAAGTCGGCGCGGCTTATCTCAGGGAGCAGGGAAAGCCGTCTGCGGCGGAGTTCCTCCCCGGAAACCTCGAAATTCGCGGCGGCAAGGATATATCTGTTCCGGGAAACGGAAACGATGGATTCCTCAAAGGGCCGCTCCAACAACCAACCGGGTTTTGGAACGGCCTCATAATTCAGCCATTTGTCTGACGCCTGGCGTCTCACTTCACCACGATACGCGCATTATCACCGTGGACGCCGGCAGCTTCCTGCCGTTGAGGGTATGCGCCAAACAGAATTTCATCTTCTCCGGGAAGAACCGCCGCTTCACAGGCGGCTTCCCAGTCTTTCCACCGGACTTCCACAAACCAGGTCGTCTGGCAAGGCGCTTTTATACCACCAGCCAACGTAGCCTCACAGGTCTTTTTACCCTAAGACCCAACTTTTGGCAGGTTTCCTCGTTGATTGCCGGCGTCCATGCGCCGGTGTCAACCAGCGCGTTAACTGTTAACCGCCTAATTTCAACCTCCGGAATAAGTCCGTTTCTCGCTTTCATGGCATCCTCAATATTTACTAACGTAACTATACAGTACACCGATCTATCCTGCGCCGCCGCCCTCCCCTACTCTCTGATCAAAAAGTCACTGAAGCCCTGCTGTCACGCTTTAGTAAATAATGGATAGATATTACCTTGAACCAGAAAGAAAATACTGTGAATTGTCCTCAAAATACAGGAACCCTATCACAAGAGCGTTGAGATTATATATCAACTGAAAAAGGTATTTGAGGAAGCCGCCGGAATAACGGTCGCCGTTGAACAGGGAACTATAAAGAGCGGTTACGGTATGACCGTAATCGACAGCGGCATCGGCGCCGAAAATAGCATAAAGGGATAATTTTTTTAAGGAGATGAGTATGGGTGAAAAGACTGGAAATTATGTCGCCGGCATTCACAACGCCGATTATGAGGGAGAATATCAAAAAATCCTGCTGGATCACAACTGCCTCATCAACATTTCCGGCAGGGAAACCGAATCTTTGAATGGCAAATGGCATTTTTGCGTTGATCCGTACGACACGTGCCGCCGGGCGCGCTGGTTTAGGGAAGTCCGGCGCAACGACACGGGCGCGGAACACCCGGTGGACTGGGACTTTGACTGGTGGGAGCGGACGCCTGTTCCGGGAACGTGGAATGTCCAGAAGCGGGAGCTTTTTTGGTACGAAGGATCTGGCATATATATGCGAACATTCCGGTATGTTCCCAAGCAAATGGAAGAACGGGCGTTTCTCTATTTTGAAGGCGCGGCATACGAGGCCTCGGTGTTCCTGAATGGCGTTTTTATCGGAACCCATGACGGCGGCTCCACCCCTTTTACGGTGGAGATCAGCGATACGGTCCAGACAGATCGGGAAAACCGCCTTATCGTGGTGGCGGACGCCCGCCGCAGTCCGCTCAGGGTTCCCATGGACAACACGGACTGGTTCAATTATGGCGGACTGTACCGCGAAGTGCATCTGGTACGCGTTCCAAACGTATATATTAAAGACTGGTTTGTGCGGCTTGTACCGGATGGAACGTTTTCGGCTATCCGCGCCGATATTGCGATCTCAGGCGCGGGTGTCGGTGGGAAAACCGTCTTTGCCATTCCCGAACTCGGCATAGAGGAAGAAATAACCCTGCGGCAGGGCGCAGGGCGCGGCGTCTTCGCCGTAGACGCTAAATCGCTGTCGCTCTGGGAGCCTGAAAACCCAAAACTCTACGATGTCTCCATCCGGCTCTTTCCTGAAGGCGGCGGAGCGGGCGCCGATCTCGTGCGAGATCGCGCCGGCTTTCGGGAAATTAAAACAAAAGGACAGGAAATTCTGCTCAATGGCAAAAAGATTTTTCTTAAAGGCGTTTCCGTTCACGAGGATCATGTTCTTTTGGGAAAAACCACCACTCCCGACATCATCAGGGGGACCATTCGGGACCTGAAAGAAATGAACGGCAATTACCTGCGCCTCGCCCACTACCCCCATGACCGGCGTTTCGCCCAGATTGCCGACGAGGAAGGGGTTCTCCTGTGGGAAGAAATTCCGGTCTATTGGGCCATAGCCTTTGGAAACAAAAACACCTACCGGGACGCGGAAAATCAACTCGCCGAACTCATCCAGAGAGATCGAAATCGCGCCAGCGTCATCATCTGGTCAGTTGGAAATGAAAACGCCGATACGGAAGAGCGGCTCAAGTTTATGTCGAGCCTGTCGAAAAAAGCCAGGGAACTGGATGAGACCCGGTTGGTATCCGCAGCCTGCCTAGTCAATCACGCCAAGCTAAAAATTGAGGATCGGCTCTCAGAATTTCTTGATGTCATTGGCGTCAACGAGTACTACGGCTGGTATGATCCAGATTTTGACAAACTGTCCGCCATTCTTTCCGCTTCCAAGCCAGACAAACCGGTGATTGTCACGGAATTCGGCGGCGGCGCCAGGAGTGGGCAGCGAGGCGGCGTCTACGATCTCTTTTCCGAGGATTATCAAAAAGCCTTGTATATAAAACAGGTGGAAACGTTTAAAAAATATCCCTTTATTGCGGGTTTGAGTCCTTGGATACTCTACGACTTCCGCTGCCCCCGGCGGTTCAACCGGCATCAGGAAGGGTACAACCGGAAGGGGCTGATAGACGCGGATAGAAAAACGAGAAAGCTCGCTTTTTTTGTCATGCAGGCGTTTTATAAAGAAAGATAAGCGTAGAGCCGGCGCCGTAATTTGACTAAACCGTCTGATCGCCTCGCGGCGCGCAAGCCCCGGCACTCGGCGGGGAAGCGCGGGCGGCGGCGCCATATTTACGCCTCAATCTATCCCACCGCTTTTTCCACTAGTTCCGCCAGGAGCGGTATAAGTTGCTTCTTGCGGGACACCACCTCTTTCAGCACATAGATGCCCTGTCTGGTGATGGGAAAGTTGATATGGCTGGTAAATGATTTTTTCCCGGTGACAAAAAGCAGCGAATCCAGCACGGTGACATCGGTTGACAAAAGCGCGGAGAAAAGGTGATCCTTTTCCGCCCGGACTTGTTCCAGAGCTGCGGCGATTTCATCCTGCCGTTCAGCCAGCGATCCGGGATTGTCGGTCTCGATCTGACTGACCGAAAAAGTCACGCCCCGCTCCGCGTACTCTTTCAAGTCCAACTTGATCAATTCCTCGGCGGGCAGGGAATTAACCTGATTCGCGGCGGTCTGCATGTCATGCCCCAGGGTTTTAATGTCCAGTCCGGTAATTGAAGAGAGATACTCGGCAGTTTCTATGTCCGTTTCCGTGGTGGTCGCGGACTGCAAAATCAATGTGTCGGCGATAATGCCGCAAAGCAGAATTGAAGCGATCCCTTTTTCCAGAGGAATCTTCTGTTCCCGATACAGATTGGTGATGATGGTGCAGGTGGCTCCCACCACGCGGTTGATAAAAGTGATGGGGTAGCGGGTGGAAAGGTTCCCCAGCCGGTGATGGTCTATCACCTCCAGCAGCTTGTAGTTTTCGATTCCTTCAATGGCTTGGCTTGGCTCATTGTGATCCACCATGATCACTTCAATATTCGACTCCTTGATAAGATCCCCCTCAAAAATGACGCCTTTCACCATGCCTTCATCATCGGTTACCGGCAGACAGCGGGAAGGCGTTTTTGAAAGGGCGTCGCGGAATGTCCGCACCGGATCATGCAGCCGGATCTGGGGGATGTCCGTATCCCCCAGCGTTCCCACCGGCGCGGAGTAGATGATCAACATCGCGGTGGAAGACGTGTCAAATGGGCTTATCAACACGGTCACTTTGTTTTTCTCCGCCAGCTCCGCGAGATCCCTTGAAAGGGTGTTTCCGGCGGAAAGAATCAGCGCCCGAACCTTCATCTCAATGCAACATCGCTGTATATCCCAGCGATCCCCCACAATGACCAAGGCGTTTTCGGCGCCCTCCGCCGCCAGATGCCCTCTGAAATGAGCCGTATACGACGCCGCGACCACAATAGGCGATTTTCTGATCTCTCCGCCGTTAAACAGCGTCACCGGCTGGGCGTGAATGGTCGCCGCCAAATGATCCAGCGAAAGAGGGAAGGACGACTTCTTTCGGGGGTTTATAGTGGCGATAATGTAGCGGGCGAAACCCTGATAGTGGAGCATGCTCCGGTAGGCTCCTGTCCGGTCTACAATGGGAAGCGCCTTGGAATCTTCTTTTTGGAGCAGTTCCAGCGCCTCCCACACGCTGGCTTCCTCATCAACCGTCGCCGGTTCCCCGGATATATAGTATTCCGCCTTGGGAATCAAATCCGGCAGATACTCCGGTACGGATACGCCGAAACGCTCAAAAATGTATTCCGTCTGGGGGCTTATTTTCCCGGCGCGAGCCGCGACAACTTTGCTCTGCCCCTGAAGCTGTTTGAGCCGGGCGTAGGCCGCTGCGGAAACCACCGAATCGGTGTCCGGGTTCCTATGCCCTATGACGTAAACTTTTTTCTCTATTTTCTCTATAGCGTTATCCATAATATGCAATCCTTTTGCGCAATATGTTCCCTTATTCGGAAATGAGGGTTCCAAACAACTCTACTAATTGGAGGCCAACGCGGAGGAATTCAGTACGGCGTGAATCGCAGAGCGGATAGGTTGCGGATGCGAACTCGACGGCGCCGCGCTTCATATAAGCTCCGGCGGGAACCGGTTTTCCATAACCACCTGCTTTGCTTTGGCCATTTCCAAGCTCATCTTCTTCCGTTCAATGCGACATTGAATACATTGAATCAAGTATACCCTAAATCAAAAGCTTTTGAAAGGCGGCGAAACAGCCGCCGCCATGACAACCCTCTTTTCCCTCTTGCACTCGCTTTGCATAAAGCGCATAATACGACAAATGACGCGCAAACTATCAACAGCGACAAAGCCTTTAATCAGAGCCGGAATGTCAATGCTCCAGCGCATCTGGATAACCCTCCAGTACTTCGGCGGCAACGGGCTTGCAAACCATGCGGCGGCCGGCGCATACGGTTTTTTGCTCTCTCTTATGCCGGCGCTGCTTATCGTCGCCTCTTGCATCTCGACGCTATTCGCTTTTTCATCCTATGAAACGGCGCAAATCATCTCGAATGTGGGATTTTTAGGCGGAGCTTTTGAAATAGGCGGCACAGTGGAGCGGTTTTTGGACGCCTTTAATCCGGGACTGGCTGGCGGCGCCTCCCTTGCCAGCATGGTGTGGGCTGCCATCGTACTCGCTTTCTCCTTGCAGCGAGGGCTTAATTCCATCTTTTTAAATATAAAGAAGTCAAACCCTATAAAAGCCTATCTCATCCCATTGGGCTTGGAAGCGGCGGTCATTTTATGTGTGTTTATCACCGTACTAGGCGCGCATCTTTCCATCCTGCTGTTCGGCGCGGGCGCCGCGCCAAGGGCGTTGCAAACAGGGCTTTCGATCCTTCCGTTTGTAGGGTTGGGACTGCTTGCCTTTGGAGCGTACCGGATTGTGCCAAACGGAGAGCCAAGCTGGAAATCCGCGTTTGCGGGCGCCGCGATGTGCGTCATCATATACGCCATTCTTTCCGCGTTGTTTAACGCATTTATAAATCCGGAGCGTTACCACGTTATATATGGAACGTTGGGCGATCTCATCCTGCTTTTGGCTAGGGTGTACTTCTTCTTTATGTTTTTCTTTATCGGCGCTCAATTCGCCTTTGTCGTTGAGTATTTTGACGCCCTTCTTTTTATTAGGCTGCGGATGGCGCGTTCCAACCCCACGGCATTTTTCATTGACAAAGCGCTTTTCGCTTCCGTTAAAAACGGGCGGCTGCGAACATATCACCGCTCGTACCAACCGGGTGAAACCATCTTCCTCCAAGGGGAAGACAGCCACGAAATTTACTACATTCTCTCCGGTACGGCGTGCGTCTATCTTGCCAATAAAAAAAGCGGCCGTCAAAAGCGCGTCGCGGTGATAACAACCGATAATTTTTTTGGGGAAATGGGGCATGTGCTTGCGAACAAACGCTCGGCCACGGTAAAGGCGGACGCCGGTTTCACCGCGCTTGTTTTGCCGCCCAGCCTGTTTAAGCATATTTTGGCTATTGACAAAAACGCGGACAACAAGGTGATAAAAATGCTGTCTGAACGGCTTAAACACACGAACGATCAACTCACGCAGGAAACGGCGTTTTAAACGAGCGTCTTGCGATGCGCGCCAATTTTTTTAACAAGCGGCATGACAAGCACTCCCCTAGCGCCACGCATCGTAAAAAAGCGGCATGACAAGCCCTCGCTTAGCGCCACGCATATTTAAAAAACCGTTCTGGCAAGGGAGTTTTGAAGGTTCTCATTTCAGTTTCGCCGGGCAAGATGATGGAAAGGCTTTTTGCGTGAAGCATAAGGCTCATGCGCGGATTCGGATCGCCATAGATAGGGTCGCCGAGTATTGGGTGTCCAATATGCCGCAGATGCACCCGCAATTGATGGGTGCGTCCGGTTTTCGGACTGAGCAGGAGAAGGGAGCATGGCTTGCCGCGCCCGCCGCCCGCCATATTCGGCGGGTTTTCCCATGAACGAATGGTTTTGTAGTAAGTAAGCGCGGTTTTCCCTTTGTCGCATGACACTGAGAACCGTTTGCGGTTATGGCTGTCCCTCGCTATGTTTCCTTCAATGACGCCGGAAGCGGCTTTTGGTATGCCTTGAACCAGAGCGGCGTATAGTTTCCGCGCTTTTCTGTTTTTGAATTGATCCGCCAGAAATGCGAGCGCGCCGTCATCGTAGGCGGCTATGAGTACGCCGGACGTGTCCTTGTCAAGCCGGTGGACAATGCCGGGGCGGAAGGCGGCGCCGGCTTGGACGCCGCCTGATGAAAGCCGGCGGTAGAGCAGGGCGTTGGCTACGGTGCCGCAGACGTTGCCGGCGCCCGGATGCACCACGATCCCCTGCTGTTTGTTAATGACAATGACTCTGTTGTCCTCGTAAAGCGTTTCCAGCGGTATGTTTTCGGGCGTCAACCCGGATGGCGCCGCCTCGTCCCATGAGATTTCCAGGCAATCGCCACTTTGTACAATACGGGAGATTTTCACCGGCTTTCCATTGACGCGGGCGATAAGGCTGCGGGTCTTTACCTGGGAGCGGGTAAGCAGTTTGAGCTTTTCAGCCACAAACCGGTCAAGCCTCATTTCCGGCAAAACATCGTCCGCAATGCAGGAAAAAGACGGCATCACCTGTCCTCATCCGCTTCATCCTGAGGCGCGGGGCTATGTAGGGGTTGCCTTATGATAACCGGCTGATTATCCGGCGTACGGATACGCTTTTGTTTCTCGTTATGACGCTTTATCTGAATGACAACAAAATCCGCCAAAGCGACAAAAAGAGAAATACCGGCGGCTATGCCGATGATCTGCATTTTTTCTTTGGTCGTTGGATCGTATGCGCCCGCGCCTTTGAGCGGCCAAGGGGCGTATTTCATGTCCCCGCCGAATTGCGCCCAGCGGATGCTGTCCGTGACAAAAGACGCGGTAAAAAAGGCGAAGGGAATCGCGCCAAAGGCTATGACGTCAAATCGCCTCATATCTTTCGCCCATTGGGGAAAATCTTTGGAATCGGCGCGTATCGCGTCTTGAACAGTACTGGTTGTCTGCGCTGAAAGAGAAATAGCCGCGACAAACGGCAGAATAAGAAAAATGACGCTTTTTTTACAAAAACAAACATGTTGAAGTCCGCGCTTCAGCCGCTGGCGCTCATTTTTACGCATTGCGTTCTCCTTTTAACGCCACGCCTCATAGCATACCATACTTTTTTCGGTATTTGTTACAGGTCAAGCGCTGATTTCGGCGCTGACACTTTCTTTTCTGGGTATGGAAACCAATTTTTCTCATGGACGCTCGCTCTTACATATCGTATTCTAATAGATTGAGGATAGATGGTCAATAGATATTTATAAGGGGCGCGGCCCTTTTGGATTAATGCCCGGAAGCTTGCTCTACACGTGGCCCACAACGCGCGTTTTCGCACGAACCGCGCAAACGGTAATAACGCAAATTCGTCAGATAAAATAGAAGCCGCCAAAGTAAAAGTTCGTTCTTGTTCGTGTCCGTTTGTGTGATTCGTGGTTAAAGTTTCGTGAAAAACAGCCCTCCAGTTGAACAGACCCGCCAATGAAAGCGGACAGCCCGGCGCTCCTTGATGATGCGATTCAGGCTTCGGCGGAGCGGCTGGGGGCTGACCTTGCTGGAAAGAAGGCGGTGACGGTTGTTGACCGGCGGGAGCTTGACTTGGCGCGGTTTGAATATATTTTTATTTTTCTATAAAAAAGGCGGCAAAGCCGCCGCGCTTTCAATAATAAATTTTTATTTTTTAACGATCCGGCGAGTTTCTATTTCAATCCGGTTCCATTCCCGATCAACTTCACCATAAATGATAACAACATCATCGGGACCAACTGTTAAATTATACCAATGCCGCTTGTCAATTTCTACATAGACGGTATCGGCGCCGTCATTAAGAATATACAGTTTCTTCCCGACAGCCCGTTCGATTTTACCTTCCACTACAACAAAAGCGTGATCCCGTAATGTTTTGGCCTGTTTTATGGCAATAGGTTGATCGCTAGCGCCGCCCCCTCCAGGCCCTGTATAACCTTGCGCCATAAGCCCAGAGACAAAACCGGCTGCCAGTGTAATAAATACCAGTCCTTTCAAATAAGACTTCTTCATTTTTACCCTCCAATGGCAAATTAAAAATTTAACCAACTGGACTTACGTGTTTCACACCGCACGCTGGCGTATTTCAATATATACAATTATTTTTTCCTTGTCAATGAAATTTATGCAATAATTTCTCAAAAATTTCAATAAATTCCAGCGGGCATTTCGCATACCGTTCCGGCTGTTTGCGACGGTTTGGCGGCCCGGATAATGGCCTTGCGCAGCAAAGCGCCGGAGGTTTGCCGTGGGAATGTTCCCCAGCTACGCTGGGGCGCGCGGCGGAATGACCTAGCCATTGCGGAGGCCGAGCCGCCAACGGGCGGCGAAGCGTAAACAGGCCCGTTATGCGAAGTGGGGCTGTACACCATTTTTTATTCAATCACTATTTTTAGCAACATTTTCCATAAGCGCGATGCTGTCGTTGTTCATTGCAACTCCTTAAATGTAGATAGTCGCTTATTAAGACATTAACTTTATAGATAAAGGTCAAGTCCTAAGCCCGAAATTTTCGCCATGCTTGTTTGGAGGCTTTTGGAGGGTAAGGGGGACGGCCGCCGGAAGCCGTTTTTGGGGATTTCGCCTTCTTGGTATGGTATTCTATACAC
>JAITIK010000165.1 GCA_031279555.1 Treponema sp.
ATGGCGAACTGGGCGAAAAACGAGGTGTCCTTTATGGTTGTGATGATCTGGCTCATAAGAGACGGCACGATCCGCTCGAAACACTGGGGCAAGATAATGTAGACGAGGGTCTGGATGAAGTTGAAGCCCTGTGAACGCGCGGCCTCAAATTGCCCCCGCGCTATGGAGTTAAGCCCCCCGCGCACAATCTCCGCAATAACGGACGAGGTGTATAGGGTAAGCCCTATGCCGCCGCGGATAA
This sequence comes from Treponema sp., assembly GCA_031279555.1. Taxonomy (GTDB): domain Bacteria; phylum Spirochaetota; class Spirochaetia; order Treponematales; family Breznakiellaceae; genus JAIRKH01. The sequence goes on from JAITIK010000165.1 coordinate 242, forward strand.
GGTAATTTCCGATGGGCAACATGAATATGCACACAAGAATCCACAAGAGGAGCGGCGTACTGCGGAAAATTTCAATATAAATAGAAGCGATCCTTCCAAATATCCGCTTTTCGTAATTCCGCAATAAAGCCAACCCGGTTCCCAAGATGACGCTTACGCATACGGTGGCCACCGAGATAAGCAAGGTGGTTCTCAAACCGGCGAGTATAAAGAGAATGTTGCCGGGGGTAAAAATATCCGCAAAGACCTGAAGATTCATGCGCTTTCTTCCTTGTTTGCCACAGGATGAACGAGAGTGTCGCGGCTTTTGAGTTTAACTTCATGCCGCCGCGCCCACGAGACAAGCGGAAAACAAAGCAGGAAATACAACAATCCAGTCGCCACATATGCGGGACCGTAGCTCAACGTACCGTTTGACGCCCACGAGTCCGCGCGGTACATCAGGTCGCCTCCGGCTATGAGCGCCAGCACCGAGGTGTTTTTGATGAGGTTCACCGCTTGATTGGCGAGCGGCGGCAAAACAATGGTGACGGTCTGCGGCAGGATTATCCACCACATGGACTGGATGTAGGAAAAGCCCTGTGAACGCGCCGCTTCGGTCTGCCCCTTTGGAATGGACGTGATTCCGGCGCGTATCACTTCGGCGACATAGGCTCCGTGGTAAAGCCCAACGCACAGCGCCCCGATGCTGAACACATCAAGCATGATCCCGACATAGGGGAGGGCGTTGTATACAAAAAAAACCTGTATCACCAGCGGCGTGTTTTGAAAAAATTCAACATATACCCGCGCTATGGCTTTCAAAGACGACTTGGAAGAGGTTGAAAAAAGCCCAAAAATAATGCCGAGCGCAAGGGCGAGGAGCAGGGCGGAAATAGAAACCATGACGGTTACTATAAAGCCTTCGAGAAAAACCGGGAAATCGGAAAATAACCGCGCCCAGCGCCATAACGCAAAAGGTCCGCCCATCTAGTATGCTCCCCGCCGTAGATCAAACCGGCGTCGCCAAGCGCCGCCGGTTGTTTTTGCCTTGCTCAAAGATCGTACTTCTTGATGAGTCCGGCAATGGTACCGTCTTTAAGCCATTTCTGAATAAGCCCGTCAATATAAGCCGCCAACTCCTTGTTGGAGAGTTTGCTTGTTACGCCGTACTCCTGCGGGGAGAAAGCGTCCGGCAGAATCTCACACTCATTGTCGAGGTATCCGTTCAGAATGGACTTGTCCACCGAGAACACATCCACACGTCCTGAATCGAGCGCGGCTTTGATTTCCGGGTAGGTGGCGAACTCCATAAAGCTGACGGTGATGCCGAGATCGTCAGCCGCTTGCTGAATGGCGGCGCGGCTTGTGGCGGACTGGGCGACGCCAATGGTTTTTCCGTCCATGTCTTTAAGCCCGGTAAAACCGGACGCTTTTTTTACCAAAAGACCAACCGCGTCGGTGTAGTAGGAAGTGGAAAAATTGTAGGTAAGTTTTCTTTCTTCGGTAATGGTAAAGGTCGCTATGACCAGATCGATGTCCCCATTGTCAAGCAGGGGCCCGCGGGTTTTCGCGGTTACCGGCGTAAACGCCACTTTCTTCGCATCGCCCAGTATTTCCTTGGCGATAAGTCCGGCAAGTTCGATCTCCATCCCCTCATATTGGTTGGTGCCGGTATTGAGCAACCCAAATTTCGGCACATCGGATTTCACTCCAACCTTGAGAACGCCTGCTTTTTGAATTTTCTCAATCCCTTCAGCGTTGGGGCCGGCAAATACTGCTCCGGTGACAGCCATGAGAATCAAAGCCGTACAAAAGGTGATTTTCACTGCTTTCATTCCATTCCTCCTAACGTATGATTTTACTCAAGAACGCGCGAGTGCGTTCATTTTTCGGATTCTCAAAAAACTCTTCGGGCGGCGCTTCCTCAACCAAAAGCCCTTTGTCTAAAAAAATAACCCGATCCGCCACTTGGCGGGCAAACCCCATTTCATGGGTGACGACAACCATTGTTATTGATTCATGGGACAGCCTGATGATGACGTCAAGCACTTCCTGCACCATTTCCGGATCAAGAGCCGAAGTCGGTTCGTCAAAGAGCAGTATCTTCTGCCGTGTGGCAAGCGCGCGGGCGATGGCTATGCGCTGCTGTTGTCCGCCCGACAACGTGGCCGGGTAGGCGCGCGCTTTGTCCCGCAAGCCTACAACGTCAAGATAATGGTACGCGATCTCTTCGGCTTCCGACTTGGTCTTTTTTTGCAGTTTGATAGGGGCGAGCGTAATGTTTTGCAGGACGGTCTTGTGCGGATACAGATTGAACTGCTGAAACACCATGGCGCAGTACATCCGCACCATCATGGTTCTGTTGCGGTGCAACAGCCGCTCGCCGTTGATAAACACTTCCCCGCTTGTCGGCTCTTCAAGCCCGTTTATACAGCGGATAAGGGTGCTTTTACCCGAACCCGAAGGCCCGATTATCGTTACCTTTTCACCTTCACGGACGTGTATGTCGATATCTTTCAAAACTTCCAAATGACCAAATGACTTGCAGACATTGTTTAACTGTATCATACCACCTCCGCGATCATACCATACAGGAAAACGAGATTTTTTGCAAGAGATATTTCTATGTATAAGCACTTTTTTTGAACGCTTTTTACTTTTTATAAAGAAAGAGAGGGGCGCGCGTTCATTTTTTCACTTTGGCTGTTTTCACTACGGCTCGGCGGCGCGGACTCGGCGGCGGACAACACCGGTTGTCAGGATTGGGTGTATGCGCCGCTTTCTCAAGAAGACGCGGGACGGACGGTGAACCGGGTTGGAGAGCGAGTCCCCGCAACGCGCTTTGCAGCGCGTAAGAAACAGCTTGGCAAACAGTTGTGAAAAGCATATATTTCAAATGAAGTTGTCATTGCCAAAGACATGAGCGGTGAAAAACGAGACGCTAAGCGCTGTTTTTAGAACGATGCGCAAGCGGAGCAAATCTGTGGCTAGCCCCGAGTCGTCTGTATAAAGCAAATACATCATATCTCCATAAAAAAAAAGAGTTAGGAGGGCCAATAAATGCCCGGCGCACCGCATAAAGGCAGCGCTTTCCCAACTCTAAATACTAGTTTACCCTAAACTGAACATATAGTCAAGTAGATTTTTGAGCAATCCTTGTCCTCGCCCGCTCTTGACTTCGTAAAACGCCATCGTTGTCCCTTAAAGCGGTACCGCGCGGGTCAAGCCGCGTTTCCCCCCTCCCCCATTTCCCCCGCGCCCCCCTTCAAATCGGAGCCTGATAGAACATGCGCGGTTCGCTTGTCTTAAAAACTACATCGTCACTTTTTCAATTCAAACTGACGCCCGTATGTAAAGCTGAATGCGACCGGCTGGGAAACCGGATGCAAACAGGCCTCAGCCCCCAGCTTTATATAGTCTTTCTCAAACAATATCAGCGCTTCCATCCTCATGACCGTTGAAACCGACGCCCCCTTCCATCCCGGTCGAAAACTCCGCCGCTTATTTCAGGCAAATTTATCTGCTGATACAAACTCACAGAACCCCCGAACCGCTCGTTGAACAAATGCGTCGCGCCGCCCGATATTTGTATGTTCCCGGGCTGCCACGTCGTATAAAACCGCTCTTCCTTCGGCAGCCCCACCCCATATCGCAATCCGGCCGTCCACACCACCGGATCCCTCACGCCGCTTATTGAAAAGGAGAACCCCGCCGTATGCCGCCCGGCTCCCCCGGACAGTACGCCTTCGCGCGTCTTATACTCGTTTGCCGCCGTCAGAGGTATTGTCGCCTCAGGGCTGAAGAACAGATTGACGCGCCCCGTCTGTTTCTGATATTCATAAGACGCCTGTATGTCGCCCGCCGCGTAAAACGTCCGCACCCGTGCGTCAGGACTCTCATAAAAAGACAGCGTATACGGCAGCCTCACGCTCGCGCTGTGATGGCGCGCGAAACCGTATTCGAGTCTGACCTCCGGCGCGAGCGTGTACAAATCCTCCCCGCCCGCCGTCTCAAAACGGAGCCGCGCCGTCCCTTCCACCGTAATTTCATTCTCTTTCCGCTTCGCGTCGTACCGCTGGTAGCTTTCCTCCGCCCGCAAAGGGCTGATCGCCGCCGCAATCCACGCGGCCAAAAGCAGGCGTTTCACCGCCGCCCTCATCGAAGCCCCCCGAGCGTCCGGCCTCCCGCGATTCTTCGCAGCGCGTCCAGCCGCCCCTTCTCTTTCGCGATCAAGCTCTCAATACGTCCGCCGTTCTTTTCCATCCGCGCGGACGCGGCGAGCAGCGCGTTTCCCGAATAATTCCGCTCGAATTCCCTCTTGTCGACAAACTCAAAGCCCTTCGCCGGATCCGCCGCGAAAGCGTAGCCGCCTTCTATATGCAACAGCAGCGCGAAATGCGGATTCGGCTTGTCGTAATGGATTAGCATCGGCGCGAAGCCTTTCGCCAGCGCGTCCCGCAGCCCCTCCCAATCCATCTTGTACGCGCGCGCCGCCAGCCCGTAGCGCGAAAGGCAGTCCATGATGTCCTTGAAGCTTACGCTGTAATTGGCGTCCCCCCTCCGCGCGTTGTTGAAAATCATGTCCTGATACAAGTCCGCTTCCGCAACCGGCGCGTTCCAGTAGCGGAGCAGCGAGGCGGTCGCCGCCACCCCGCAGGACGTGTCCGCGCCCTGCTTGCCGTTGTACGCGAACCGCAGATCCTCTTCGGAAAGAAGCGCCGACGTCAAAAGGCCGAACAAAAACGCGGTCATGGCGCCGCCCTAATCAAAATAGGCGTCGTAGACGCTCACGCCGTTGTCAAGAACTCCCTCGCCGCTTTCAAGATACGCCACCGTTACGGTCAGCGCCATCTTCCCGCCAGGCGTTATTTTGAGCGCCGACGCCGCCGTTTGCAGGTACTCGTGCTTGTCCGTGACCGCCTTGACCGTTATGACGCCGCTTGTTATCGTCGTTTCGCTCGTGTCGCGCACCGTCAGCGTTATCGCAAGCGCTTTCCCTCCCCCCTGCGCCGTGTATTCGTAGCGGTTGAACACCTCCACCTCCGCTTCCGGATACCATCGCCCCTCGTTCTCGCACGACGAGAAAAACAGCGCCATGACAAAAAAAACAATAAATTGTCTCATCTCAGATGGCGTCTAAAACCCCTTCCAAATTTTTGGGCCATAAAACGCCCGCCCTCCTTCATTTAATCGGTTTATATTACTTTTTTTGCGCGGAAAAAACGCATCAACTTGACAAGCCATGCCTGCCATATTGAATATTCCCATTTAAGATATCTTTTTATGTCTTTTTTAATAGAAATTTTATTTAAAACATCCGCATTTTGCATCACAGATTGCAGTAAAGAAGAAAATCCTAACAGTATATAGATGTCTTTTATATCAAAAATACAGAGCGAATATATCTCTATATAATCATAACCATACTCATAAACAAGCGTATCAAGCGCTGAGCAAACAAACCCCGCGATATAAAAGAAAGCGGACATTACAAGAAGCATCCGCTCCCGCTCAAAAAAGTAAAGAATCCGTACCACATAATAACCAAGCGACATTCCCAAAAAACAAACAAGCAGATGAATAGAAGGTTCCAGTTGTCCATTCGACAGATAAATTCCTTTATCGTCCTGCGACATAGACTTCGGAAATATTCCGATCCAGCCTTCTACAAGTGACACCCTGATTGTATCATGATGCGCCGCCACTAAAAATTGTATCGTTTGATCTATGGCTATAAGAATTGCCGTAGCCATTATAAATTTAAGCCAAGGGACATGTTTTTTATTGATAATAAATAAATTTATAAGTGATCCAATACAGAAAAGCGCGGCGGCAGGCAGAAAGTTACGCCAAAACCACGGTCTCTGGAGATACAGTGTTAATCTTTGCCAAAAAGTATCGCTCCGGAAGTAATATATTTCTTTCCCAAAAAAAAGAGACAAGAAAAATAATAACCACGGGATGCCAAAACAAATAAAGATTTGTATATAATTTATACGGATTTTACTCATCACACAACCTCCTTTACCCTCAATATTGAGGGTAAAGGGGCAAGCAACTGCTATGGAGTCCCTGGTATTAGGCTTATACCCATTAAAGCAAATCCCGCGCCTATAGCAGATCCAGCCAAAATTGCTCCAAGTATGAAGAGCCAAGGTCCCGTGCCTTCGACATCCTGGGCTTCCTCAGAAGTTAAAGCGGCGGCCTGCACGTCGGCGAACAAAGCGGCGTCTGTTTCAAATGATAGGGAAGAAAGAGAGATTTGTTCGGACAGGGCGTCCTGAGAACCGGCGACCGATAATGGCGCGGCAAATGCTGTCGTAGAAAAAATCGCCATTATCACCATTAAAGCAATGACCTTTTTCATAAGCCATCCTCCAAATAATAAAAATAGAGATTACTTATTTTATAACAAAATTTTTTTCATTTGTCAACATTATTTTTTCTTTTTTTTATAAAATTTGTACGCGCAGAACTGGAACCCCCGTCGCGGGGCTTCCACGAGCCTCATGGATCCTGTCTGAAAGCCGTCCGGCGTCCGCGCTCCGAAAGCCACCGGCGCTTCCGTGGAAGCGTGGCGCGATGACATCGGCGGCGACTGCGGGTCAAGCCGCGTTTCCCCCCTCCCCCATTTCCCCCCGCGCCCCCCTTTTCCCCACCCCCCTTCAAAAAGGATACTTTATATGTGCGGAATAGTAGGTTACATAGGATACCGGGACGCATTTCCCATGTTGATGGCAGGCTTGTATCATCTTGAATACCGGGATACGACAGCGCAGGCGTCGCCCTGATCGGCGGCGGCGAGATGAATATATACAAAACCAGAGGGCGTGTGTCGGAACTCGAAGCGTTTTGTAAAAATCACGATGTTTCCGGCACAGTTGGAATCGCTCATACACGTTGAGCCACTCACGGCGAACCAAATAGTATCAACGCTCATCCGCATTGCTCCGAATCGAAAAGGTTGCCCTTATACATAATGGCATCATTGAAAATTATGCCGTCCTCAAAGAGCGGCTTATATAAAACGGCTGCCATTTCCAAAGCAATACCGATACCGAAGTGTTAGTGCAGTTAATTGAGTATGTCAAGGCGCTGAACAATGTCGATTTATGCGCCGCCGTACAACTGGCGTTAGGACAGGTAATCGGAGCGCACGCTATCGCAGTCATGGAAAAAGGACAACCTGACCGGCTTATTGCGGCGCGTAAAAGCAGTTCGCTGGCGCTTGGCGTCGGCGAGGATGAGTTTTTATCGCTTTCGACGCCTCGCCGATAATCGGATACACTAACAAAGTGATATATCTGGAAGATGAAGAAACCGTCATCGTCTGCCGTCACGAATGCCCAAAAATCGTTACTATCGGCAATGTTAATGTTATAGAAAAGACTCATGAAATCATTCAGTTGGAAATCAGCCTGAACCAATTAGAAAAAGGCGGTTATCCGCATTTCATGCTTAAAAAAAATTTTGAGCGTCCCCGCACACTGCGCGACTGTATGCGCGGACGCATCGACGTCGACTGCAAGCATATCGTACTGTCGGGAATACTCGATCACAAAGAACCGTTTTGCAATGCTAAACGCATCATAATCCTTGCCTGCGGAACTTCGTGGCATGCGGGACGCATCGGCGAATATCTGCTTGAAGAGTTTTGCCGCATTCCGGTCGAAGTGGAATATTCGTCGGAATTTCGTCACCGCAACCCTGTCATCTATCCGGATGACGTGGTTATTGCCATTTCGCAGTCGGGCGAAACCGCCGACACCCTCGCCGCCATCAATGCAGCGCGTGAAGCCGGAGCTTTTGTATATGGAATCTGCAATGTAGTGGGTTCGTCCATCGCCCGGAACACTCATTCGGGTTCATATACGCATGTGGGTCCCCGAAATAGGCGGGCTTCGGCCAAAGCTTTCACGGCGCAATTGATGGTACTGGCTATGATGTCGCTTTGCATAGCGCGCGAAAAGAAGACCATCAGCGAAAACCGTTTCCTGAAACTGCTGAAGGAATTGAACAGAATACCTGATAAAGTGGAGCGAATTATCCGTGCCGGCGAATCAATCAAAACCCTGCTGGGAATTTTCACGTACGCTCGTAATTTCATTTATCCCGGACGCGATTACAACTATCCGGTGATCTGAAAGGCGCTTTGAAACTTAAAGAAATATCGTATATTCACGCGGAAGGATACTCCGCCGCCGAAATGAAACACGACCCAATAGCTTTAATCGACAGCGAAATGCCGGTAGCGGCTATTGCCACCGATAATGAAATGTACGAAAAGGCCGAAATTCGAGTTTTAACCTTCTAAGGCTGCCTTCAGAATGGCCGTAGAAGACTCTATGAACGGACGGAGCGGGAAACTGATAACGCTGTAAAAATAATGCCGAAATAATCCGGTCGTTCCTCTGGCCAAGCGATAGACCAACTGAAGTCGTTCTTTCA
>JAITIK010000038.1 GCA_031279555.1 Treponema sp.
GCGACAAATGACGATTCCAAAGAAAAGGCCGCCATCGGCGAGATATGGGCGAGGCTGTCAAAAGGCAAAGCCCTGTTTCTGTTTGCCACGATTAAGAAAGGCGGCGAGAGTGTTGAGGACCAGATACGGGGGAAGATTGGATAGGCGGGGGTATGGCTGGATAGCAGACGCGGTCAAGCCTTAGTTATGTTGGCGTACCAGGCTTAGTTATGCCGGCGTAACAGGCGTGGTTATGTTGGCGTACCAGGCTTAGTTATGCCGGCGTAACCGGCTTAGTTATGTTGGCGTAACCGGCTTAGTTATGTTGGCGTAACCGGCTTAGTTATGTTGGCGTAACCGGCTTAGTTATGCCGGCGTAACAGGCGTGATTACGCTGGCGTACCAGTGTGGTTATGTTGGCGTAACCGGCTTAGTTATGCCAACGTAACAGGCGTAGTTATGCTGGCGTGACAGGCGTGGTTATGTTGGCGTAACCGGCTTAGTTATGCCGGCGTAACAGGCGTGATTACGCTGGCGTACCAGGCTTAGTTATGCCGGCGTAACTGGCGTGGTTATGTTGGCGTACCAGGATTAGTTATGCCGGCGTAACAGGCGTGGTTATGTTGGCGTAACCGGCTTAGTTATGTTGGCGTAACCGGCGTGGTTATGTTGGCGTAACAGGCTTAGTTATGCCGGCGTAACCGGCTTAGTTATGTTGGCGTAACAGGCTTAGTTATGTTGGCGTAACAGGCGTGATTACGCGGGCTGGAGTTCAGAATTCCGGTCGCCCGGGAACAGAAGTATGAAGACATGCGCGGGTCGCGTTTAACGCGGAAGGGCGGGCGGGCTAACCGCTGGCGCACGCCCGCAAAAACGCCGCGGCGCCCGCCTTGTTTTCGCCCGCGCCCACACAGGAAGGGCAGCCCTTCGCGCACGAACACCGTACAACCACCTCGTAGATTGCGGCGAACAATTCCGCGCCGCGCCGCGACAAAGCTTCCGATAGTCCCGTACCGCCCGGGTATTTGTCGTACAGGTAGAGCGCGGGAATATCGAAATGCGGATCGCGCACCCGTTCCGCGACGCCGATGTCGCGGCTGTCGCAGAGCAGGAACACCGGCGCAATCCGCTTGATGAGCTTGCCCGCGCCGGAAAGAACCGATCCCGCTTCTGATTCGTCAAGAAGGGCGAGCGCCGCGCCGCCGGAGCTTTCGGGCGGAAAAAGCAGCGCCAGAGCGCGGGTCTGCATCTCCTCTTCCGGCAGGTCTATGACGCCGTACCCGATATTTTCCTGCGTGTGAAACCGTATTTTCTTGAATTTAGCGGCTTGAGTCCGCACCAGCGCATCGCCGAGACAGCCGCTCGCGCCGCCGTATTCAAGACGCTCGTCCTCCGCGAGGACTTGTATGCCGGTTTTTACATAGCCGTCCGTGTAATAGTTCACAGCGGCTTCCCGCACAAGACACTTTTTCTCCCCAATGTTCAAATCCTCCACCAGATACTGCCTGCCCCGATGAATATACACGGCGTTCTTGAAAATGAGTTCCTTTGCGCTTGGTCTGTCCATTTCTCCGATGACCGCGTTGCGGCCATTCGTCACGTCAATGATAACCACGTTTTCCGTCATGGCGGAACGCAGGCTCACGCCTTCAGCCGGAAAGGAGCGGTCGGCCCAGTGCCACTTGCCCGCAGTATGCCTGACAACGCCGTCCTCTTCCAGAAACGAGAGCGCGTCCGCGGCGTCTTTCCCGAAAAAGTCCCCCGCTTCCGCGCCGCTGGCGCCATCTGCGCGTTCAATACGGTCGTCCCGAAACGGAAGCTCAAAAGCCGCGCATTTGACATGATCCATGTAGATGTAGGGGTTGCCCGGACTTATACGCGCTTCCTCAACGGGTTTCCTGAAAAACCAGTCCGGATCATTCATGATGAACTGATCCAGCGGCGAGGCGGATGCGATAAAGACCGCTACGGACGCGCCGCCCCGGCGCCCGGCCCTGCCGGTCTGTTGCCAGAACGAGTTGAACGATCCGGGGAAGCCGGCCACCACCGCCGCGTCAAGTCCGCCGATGTCTATGCCCAGTTCCAGCGCGTTGGTTGACACCACTCCGTGGATGACGCCATTCCGCAAGCCTTTCTCTATCTCGCGGCGCTCATTCGGCAGAAGCCCGCCCCGGTACGCTTCCACCTTTATACGGGCGTTATCGGTGAATATGTTTTTAAGCTCGTCGTTTACATACGAGGCCGTCACTTCGGTTCTGACCCGTGAATGGGCGAACAGAATGGTTTTTATATTGGCGCGGAGAAAAGCGAGCATCCACCGCTGGCTTTCCGTAGCAACCGGACGCCGGACGCCTTGCGCCGCGTCAACAAGCGGCGGGTTGTACAGGATGATCCGCTTTTCTCCATGGGGAGCCCCGTTGCCGTCGACAAGGGCGATCTCCTCGCCGATAAGGGCTTCGGCGAGTTCCTTGGGGTTGGCGATGGTCGCCGAACAGAGGATGAATCGCGGTTTTGAGCCGTAAAACAAGGCGATGCGCCGCAACCGCCGGATGACATTGGCGACATGGCTGCCGAACACGCCCCGGTAGGCGTGGGCTTCGTCAATGACAACGTAGGCGAGATGAGAAAAAAATTTTATCCATTTGGGGTGATTGGGCAGGATTCCGTCGTGGAGCATGTCGGGATTGGAAATGATGATCCGTCCCATATCCCGCGCCACTATGCGGAGGCTTCCCGGCGTATCGCCGTCATAGGTGGAAACCTTCACCGGAAGGGGCCGAATGTTTGGCGGCTTCCCTTCCACCAATTCATTCAGCTCGGACTGCTGATCCTGAGACAGGGCTTTTGTGGGAAAAAGATACAAGGCGCGCGCTTTGTCGTCGGCAAGCAGGGCCTGCAATACCGGAAGGTTGTAACACAGGGTTTTACCGGATGCGGTCGGCGTCACCACGACGACGTTCCCGGTCTGGGCGGAGTCCCACACTTCGGCCTGATGGGTGTACAGCCGCTCTATGCCGCGTCGCCGTACGGCATCGGCGATCCGGCTGTCCAGCCTCGTGGGGAACGGGACGTATGAGCCTTCACATGCGGGAATGCGCCTGTCCTCCGCAATGCAAGGGGCGAAATTGTTTTCTTCAATAATGCGATCCAAAACCGCCGTTGTTTCCATGTGCGCCTCACGTGCAATAGTGATATAGAAAAGGGATTTTGTAAAGTAGGCTTAGTGTTGGATTTTTAGACGGTCTACCATGGTTTAACCCTCTTCCCCATTTACTTGTGTTAATATTTCATCGTATGTTGTGTATAGTGAGGCGCGGGTTACAGTAGAAAATAAGAAAATATGTCAAGGGATATGAATAAAGCTGGTAAAAAATTTCCATTTTGTCGCTCCTACGACACAACTTTTTACATAGCAACTAGTTACAATCGGGCAGGCCGGATTTGAACCGGCGACCTCTTGGTCCCGAACCAAGCGCGCTGCCAACTGCGCTACTGCCCGTAAAAAAGCCCGTCTTGAAGACGGGCGACGGGAACGACGGGACTTGAACCCGCGGCCTCCGGTGTGACAGACCAGCGCGATAACCAGCTTCGCCACGTCCCCGTAATGGGTAAACTATACCGCAGGAATGAAAAAATGTCAAGCGCCTTTGCGAAAAAAAGTGCGCCGCTCCGAGCGCTCTCCACACCGCCCCCTTGTTTTTCACGCCTCATTGTGCTATGTTCTTTGCATGAAAGTTGCCGTTATATTTGGTTCAGCCTCCGACAAGCCGGTTATGAAGAGCGCAGGCGATGTGTTGCGGGAGTTTGGGGTGGCGTATTCCGCGCATATCCTTTCCGCGCACCGTGTGCCGGAGTTGCTCGCTGAGACCGTCAGAACGCTGGAAAAGGAAGGGATCGAGGTCGTCATTGCGGGCGCCGGATTAGCCGCCGCGCTGCCTGGCGTGATTGCGAGTCAAACAACCCTGCCCGTCATCGGGGTGCCTATCGCGGCGGGCGGACTTGGCGGCCTGGACGCCTTGTTCTCCACAGTGCAGATGCCCAAGCCCATACCGGTCGCTACGGTGGGCGTGAACAACGCCGCAAACGCCGCATATCTAGCGCTGGAGATTCTGGCGGTCAAGTATCCTGAATTAAAAGAAAAGTTGCTGTCATATAGAAAAAAAATGAAAGCTGATTTTGAAAATGAATATAAAGAGGCGGCGTTATGAATGGAGAAGCCATGAACATAGCAGCGTTGAACCAGGGCGATCTGCTTTACGAAGGCAAGGCGAAACAGGTTTTTGCCGTTGAAGGGCGCGATGATGTCGTGATCATCCGCTACAAGGACGACGCGACCGCTTTTAACGGCGAGAAAAAAGGGCGGATCGAAGACAAGGGCGTCCTGAACAACAAGATCGCGTCTGGTCTTTTTGAGATGTTGGGCAAAGCCGGCGTACCAACCCACTTCATCGCCCGGAAAAGCGATCGGGACATGGCGTGCAAAAAAGTGAAGATTACGCCGCTTGAGGTGATTATCCGCAATGTCGCGGCAGGCTCAATGGCGAAACGGCTCGGACTTGAAGAGGGCGCCGCGCTCAAGACAACCGTGTTCGAGCTTTCCTACAAAGACGACGCTTTGGGCGATCCGCTCATCAACGAGTATCATGCGGTTGCAATCGGCGCTTCCACCTTTGAGGAAATTGACGAGATAAAAAAGATCGCGTTTGCGGTGAATGACGCGCTTTCGGCGTTCTTCCTTGAACGGGGCGTCAAACTCATTGATTTCAAACTGGAGTTCGGCAGAACTCCGGACGGCGCGTTGGCGCTCGCGGATGAAATATCGCCGGACACGTGCCGGTTTTGGGATGAGAAAACCAACGAAAAGCTCGACAAAGACCGCTTCCGCCGGGACTTGGGCGCCGTGAAAGAAGCGTACGTAGAAATCTGGCGTAGATTGACGGAACCGTTATGATTGACGACGAACTTGACAAGCTGCGTGAGGAATGCGGCGTATTCGCCGTTTTCAGCGCGGACGCGGAGCGGGATGTCGCGCCGCTTGTGTATTATGGGCTTTTTTCCCTGCAACACCGGGGGCAGGAAAGCGCGGGCATTGCGGTTGCGAAGAACGGCGTCATTGAGTGCCGCAAGGGCATGGGGCTGGTCGGCGATGTGTTCAAACCGGAGGCGCTGCGCGGCTTCCACGGGTCATCCGCTGTGGGGCATGTGCGGTATTCCACGGCGGGCGCGAGCGCCATTGAAAACGCGCAGCCCTTTGTGAGTCGGTTTAAGCTGGGTTCCATTGCGGTGGCTCACAACGGAACCCTCACCAACGCGGATGTGGTGCGGGAATTGCTTGAAGATGCGGGGATCGGCTTCACCTCGACCAGCGACAGCGAGGTGGTTGTCAATCTTATCGCAAAAAACTATAAAAAAGGGCTTGAAAAAGCGCTGACCGATACGATTAAGTTCATCAAAGGCTCGTATGCGCTCGCCGTGTTGACGGATGACGCGCTTGTCGGGGTGCGCGATCCGAATGGCATACGCCCCCTGTGTCTCGGCAAGATCGACAACGGCTGGATTCTGTCAAGCGAATCCTGCGCCATTGACGCGGTGGGCGGCGCCTTGGAGCGGGATATTGAGCCGGGCGAGATGATCATCATAAGCAAGGACAATGTACTGTCGTTCAGTTTCAGCGAGAAAACGCCCCGCGCGGTCTGCTCCTTTGAGTACGTGTACTTCGCCCGTCCTGACAGCATCATGGACGGGGTTGACGTGTACGATTCGCGGGCGCGGGCGGGCGAGATTCTGGCGCGGGAGGCGCCGGCGCCGGCGGACCTTGTCATCGGGGCGCCGGATTCCGGAGTGCCGGCGGCCATTGGATATGGGCGGGCGGCCGGCATCCCGTTCGGACTCGGCATTGTAAAGAGCAAGTACGTGGGCAGGACGTTCATCGCGCCGGATCCGGACGAGCGGGAGGCGGCCGTTTCCGTCAAGCACAACGTCATCCACAGCGAGATCAAGGGCAAGCGGATCGTATTAATCGATGATTCAATTGTACGCGGCGCCACGAGCAGGCGGCTTGTCTCCATTTTGAAACATGCGGGCGCTTCCGAAGTGCATATCCGCGTGAGTTCGCCGCCCGTGCGCTTCCCCTGCTTTTTCGGCATTGACACGCCGCGTCGCAACGACCTCATCAGCAACATGAACAGCGTGGAGGATCTCAAGTCCTCTTTGGGCGCGGACAGCCTCGCGTTTCTGTCCGTTGACGGCTTGCTTGAGTCTATCGGCGGGACACCGGGACACTGCCTCGGTTGCTTTACGGGCGAATACCCGATGTCCGCGCCCGGGGAGGATCTCGCGGGCAGGCGGTAGCGGCTTGCGCGGTCTAACGACGACCAGTTGACTTGCGTTTGAAAAATATTTATACTTCCTTTATAAGAGTCTTTCCCAAAACGCGCGGAGCGACCGTTTTGGGAAAAATTCATACGTTTTATTCTAATTGCTCAAGCAATAATGAAATAACATAACCAAAAAGTCGTGCTATTTCTGCGCGGGTTCTGAGTGAATAAAGATGCGCGCGCTATATTATGCAAGTATCCGATTAAGCGGCATGCCCTCTACCTCAATGCGACATTTACACCAGCATACAAGAGAGCGGGCCGGCGGTTTCCGCTTTCTATAGCATCATCTTTCAGAACAGGTGTTTTCGGGGAATTCTTGCTTTATAACGTAACGATATGAGCGCGGATGTACCCGTGGTACAGAACGTTCAGAACGCCTGCGTTTTTTAGAGATTCCCTCTGATTAGCGTGATGAATAAAGGAGATTAGATGAATAAAGAGATTATTGGTATGAAACATGTAGGCGTACGCTTTTTTTTATACTTTATAAGCTTTGGCTTGCTTGTATCGAGTTTTGGAACCGCCATGATGTATATGCGGTATATCAGATACGTAACACAGTCCTATGAAACCACGCTCGCGCAAGTTACGGATATGGTGGGCAAGCGTTGCCAGGATACGCTCAAGGACCCGGACGGAATTGTACGGGCGGCGTATGATGGAACCGCGGAATATTGGGACACCATCTATGAAATGGCAAGCATTACGGAGAGTTTTGGGCTTGCGTATATATACTACGTGCATAAGACGGATCAGGGGTTTGAGTTCGTTCTTTCTTCGGAATATACTCCCGATATGCCTATAGAAGAAATCATTGAAATATACGAGGATATTCCTGATGATATGATTGAGTCATACGACGCCATGAAAGTCGTTGTGTCCGAACCCTACACCGACGAGTACGGGACATTCATATCGGTGTTTCGCCCCGTTTTTTCCGGCGACGGAAGCATAGTGGGAACGCTTGGCGCGGACTGCGATATCTCAACGGTGGCGTTGTTAAAGCGGCGCGCGCACGAGGCTTTTCTTGTATCGATCCTGCTTGCCCTCGCCGTAGGCGGGGCTTTGGCTTTTGCGGTCGCCCGGTCGCTCGTCATGCCCATAAAAGAGGTTGAAACAGCCGCCAGGAGTCTTGCGAAGATGGATTTCACCATTACGATAAAAAAAATGAGGCGCGATGAGATTGGGGACATTCAGCGGGCGCTTTTTTCAATACGGGACAATCTCAAGAAAAAGGTGGGCGACCTGAACAACGAACTTGTGGGAAAGCAGCTTAATATAAGCGCGAATTTGCGGAATTCGATAAAGACATCTTCCAACAGCCTGGCTGTCATCACGGACAGCATGAGCCATGTGATAGACCAAGCGAAGTCCCAGATGGATTCTGTGGCGCATACCGCGGCGGCTGTGGAAGACATCGTAAAGCATAGCAACCATCTTGAATCCGTTGTGCAAACCCAGTCCCTCAACATCGCAAAGTCATCGGAAGCGGTGGAACAGATGGCAAGGGGCGTAACGTCCGTCGGAGATATTGTTCATAACGCCCATAACGCGACGGAGACGCTTGGGAAGTCATCTGAAGCGAGCAAGAAAATGCTTGACGGGTTGCTGGAGGAGTTGTCCCTTATTTCAGCGCGATCCGAGTTCCTTGAAGAAGCGAACGCCACCCTCGGGAACATAGCCGCCCAGACGAACATATTGGCGATGAACGCGGCGATTGAATCGGCGCACGCGGGAGAGTCGGGCAAGGGATTTGGCGTGGTCGCCGGCGAGATACGGAAACTTGCGGTGTCTTCCAACAAGGAATCCGCATCCATCTCGGATGAAATAAAAAAGATGCGCTCAGGCATAGAGAATATTTGGAAGGCGTCTGCGGAGACCGCAAACACCATGAACATTATGTTTTCCAAAGTGACGGATATGGGGATGGCGTTTGAGCGGGTGTCGGGGGCGGTGGAGTCCCAGATGGCGAACAGAGAGGAGGTGATGTCCGCGCTTGAGGCATTGAAAGAGACCTCGGACTCCGTTCACAACGCTTCTTCGGAGATACACAAGAGAAGCGCCGTTATATACGAGGCGGTGGAGAGTCTGAAGGGCATGTCAAGACAGGTGACCGAGAGTATGCTTGACGCTCAAAAAATAGGGCAAGGCATCGCCGTATCATTGGACATCGCCCAAAAGATTGCGGACGGGCGGTATCTTTTGCCGCCGAAGAGGGCGTCAAATTCGGATGAGAGGCTGGCGGCGGACGCATGACGGGCGTATGGCGCAGAGCGCGCAGAGCGGCTTTTTTTAGAGCGAGGCCTGTTTTTAAATGTTGGTTTTGCAAACTTCAGTTTTGAAATATGCCCGCATAATTACTTGTATAAAAAGGTGTTGCGTATGCTGTTTAACAAAAAACAAAAGCAGGAAGAAGTTGAGAAACGACCTGCCGAAAATCGGAGGGCGGTCCGGTTTTCTTCGATGGCGAGCGTTAGGATCAATGGGTTTGAAGGAGAGGCGTTGCTCAAGGATATTAACACCAGCGGTTTATGTATGGAAAGCGTGACGTATGCCACGCTCGATCTGAATGAGACGTATGTGATGTCCATTTCACCGGAGCCGTCTTTCGGCGTGGAGACGTTTGATCTGAAAGTCAAAGTACAGTGGCTGCGCAGTTCAGCCGCGCTCTTTTCAACGGGATTCTCCATTGTAGAGTCGCCTCACGGACGCGCTTTCCAGAAATACCTAGACGCGGTTTCAAGGCTTCACGCTTGAAACCGGTTTTGGGAAAATATGCCAAGCCGTTTTTCGCTTGCATCCGGCGTTTTATAGCATCTTCCGTAAGGAGGGACACGTTGTATATTTTGCCGGACGTCCGGAGCGTCATTCGCTGTGTCCAAGTCAGCGCTTGTCAAGGAGATGGGCAAACGGCTTGCTGGAGTTCACCGCGAGCGCCCGATGGCGCGGTTGTGCGTATAGGGTTTTCGCGAACTGTTCAGACTATATGCGCCGCGCTCCCCGCGCTGAACTTTTGGTGAGCCGAACCATTAAAATATCAGATTGCGAGACGGATAGGCAAGCCTAACCGGAGTTTCCAGCCGCCCGTTCAAGACGAATGACGCCGTTTGCTCGCCGAGCTTCACCACATAATCGCCCCGAAAGCCGAACATATCCGCTTGGCCGTTTGCATCGGTGGCAAGTTCGGTTTTGGAAAGCCACTCGCCCTTAATCTTGGAAAGCAGCGCGTTGTAAACAGGTTTGGGGGTGTTGTCTTCGCGCAGAAGACCGGACGGGGCTTTGAGCCATCTGCCGTCTGTGCTGTCCCATGTGGTAATCGCTTCCACAAGGGGATGGGCGAACAGAATTTCGTACATTTCGACAACTTCCCGCGCCTGACGCTCTTCGCCTTCCGGCGTACTTTGCCACGAATCCACCTGCCAGTCGTTCAAGTCTTCTATATGAGGCGGCATCAGTTCTCCTGAGATGATGGTGTTTTCGGTAAAGTGAATTGGAAGCCCGAAAGCGGAGTAACGGTCAAGCACTTCGAGCAGCTTTTCTTTGCCCCAGCAACCTTGGTGCTGATGGGATTGTATGCCGATTGCATCAATGGGAACGCCCGCCTGAAGGCAGCCGTCTATCAGTATTTCATAACTTTTTGAAGTGTCAAAGTCATTGAGTATCAAAAGCGCCTGCGGGTTGGCGTTACGCGCTGCGGCAAAAACTTCCTTTATGAGACCCACCCGTCCCAGCATCTTGCAGATGCGAGTGACGGCGTTGTCGTACTTGTCAAATACCGGCATGATGACAACTTCGTTTATCACATCCCATATATCGATGAGCCCTTTGAAGGCGCTCACTTCGCGGTCTATGCGTACAAGTTGCCTGCGCAGTATTTCTTTATCACTGTACCGCATGAGCCACGGCGCGCAGACTGTGTGCCAGCAGAGCGGATGCCCCTTGACGGCCACGCCGCGTTCCGCGAGCCATTGAGCCGCCGCGATGGTACGCGCTTCGTCCGGTTTTCCGGGCGCCGGTTCATAACGCCCCCAGTAGAAAGGCAACGTAGCGTAGTTGCAAAGCGCGAATATTTTGTCCAAAAGGTCTTCCAACTGCGCCTTGCGCTGAACCGGAAGCGGCTTGCCGTTGAATTCGCCGCCCGCAAGCTCCACGGCGTCGAACGCGCCGATGCCGAACAAAAAGCTATGCCGCTTTTGTTCCACGCTGATACGCTTATGCGCCAGCGGACAGCCGTCCGCTCCGGCAACCCGCAGCCTCGTGTACGATTTGCGGTGTTCAAATGCATCTTTATTCATGTTTTTCTCCTTGCCGATCTCATAGGCCAAAATCAGGACGAATTTTAACCTTCGCCTGTCGACGCTATCTTCAGGTTGTACGCTGGACGCGCTCGACAACCCGGTTGGCTGCCGGCTAACCTACGGTTAGCTTCCAAGTCTTGCAATTTCTCGTTCCAGCGGGTTGAGAAATTGCGGTTTTCGAACAATATAAATCTGCAAAAATAACGCCGGCGGCGATACATCCGCCCGCCTGCTTTGTAAACCAATCGCCGCCGCGATCCAAGCCTGATCGTCCGCGCGATCCAAGCCTGATCACGGTCAACCTGAAAGCCCTGCGCGGAATGGGCGGTCAGGTTGAACTCAGACCGCATCTCCCGCAGACTCTTGAGAAGCCCGCTCCCGTCTACTGTTTGCCGCCCATGCTTAACTTTTTATTCGCGGCGAAGTCTAATGCCCGCGCCCTAAAGGGGGCGATTCTTCAGAGCGGGGAGGTTCATTATTCCTTCTTGTTCTTCCTCTTTACCTGTTCTCTCCCTCGGGACCGGCGTACGTCCGCTTCGGCTTGGACGGCGATTCCGGCGTTCCGGCATCGGAATTCCCCTCCGTCCCGGCGGCGGTTCCCGCTGGCGGCGTCACTGGCGTGGGCAAATACACTACGTGCTGACGCGGGGCGTCGCTCATCTTAAAGAGTTTTATCCCCTCGTCAGGAAAATATTTTTTTACCGAAGCCACGGCGCGTTCAATGCGCTCCGCTTCGGCTTCCTCGCACCACACTACGATGACAAAGTTTTCTTCGGGCCACACCGCGTCTCCCATGCGGGGCCCCGATGCGCCGATGCCGAAAACTCCCGGAAAGCGCGTGTAATGCGCGGCGGCTTTTTCATGTTGAAAAGCTTCAAGGATGTTCTCTTCAACTGAGTGATTGGCGATAATCTCAATGCGTATCACAAAGACCCTCCCTTAAACACGGAATCGTCAAAATCCGCGCTACTATCAAGTTTGTCAAGCAAACGTTGCCCGCCGCCTGTATACGCGGAAGCCGCCGCCTTCGCCGCTTTCGCCTGCTTTTTGGTAAGACCCGCCGCAATGCGCTCCCGGCGGGCTTCGGCTTTCGCCCTGCGCTCATCGGAGCGTTTGTTGAAAATAGCGTAAATGATGGGCATAAGGAAAAGTGTCATCAGCGTGCCGAATGAAAGTCCGCCGAATACGGTCTTGCCGATGGGACCGACCATTTCCGAGCCTTCGCCCGGGAAAAACGCCATAGGAATAAGACCGATGATGGTGGTTAAGGTTGACATGAGAATGGGGCGCAGGCGGTTGCCGGCAGCCTCAACGCAGGCGTCGTGGAGAGAATAGCCCCGCTTGCGCAGGAGGTTTGTATAGTCAACCAAAACGATGCCGTTGTTCACAATGACGCCGACCAGCACCAACAGCCCGACTGCGGTGAAGATGTTGAACATTTCGCCCGTTATGAAATAAATCGCCACAATGCCAATCGCTGAAAGCGGAATGGTGAAGATGACGATGAACGGATCCGCGAAGGATTCAAAGAGACTCGCCATAACGCCGAAAACTAAAAATACCGCCACAAGCACAATCAGTACGAACTTTCGCATTATCTCCACCATTTCCGAGTTGTCGCCCGCATACTCTATAACCACATCGTCTTCGTTGGGAATCGATCTGGTAATTTCCGCCCTGACTTTTTCTTCCAGCACATTGAGCTTGGTTCCCGGAGTCACGCTTGCCGTAACATGGATGACACGGCTCTGATTCTCACGGTTAATGGAAAGAGGGCCTGTTCCTTTTTTATAGGAAGCGAAATTGGAAAGCGGCACGCGCCCCGCAATCTGACTGGTGACAAATATCTGATCCAATTCGGGCAAGGCGTTGCGATCCGCCTCCGCAAGAATAAGGATTACATCGTAATCGTTGCCGCCGGATTTGTAGCGGGTCGCGGTAAGTCCGTCAATCGCCGCTTTTATTTCGTTTCCCACGGTATAGGTGTTTAAGCCCAACGAATAGAGCCGGTCCCGGTCGATTTCGATCTCAATTTGCGGAAGTCCATCCGAAAGGGAAATAGTAGTCTCCCTCACTTCCGGTATGGTTTTAAGAACATCCGAAATTTGTCCGGCTATCTGTTTCCCTTTTACAAGATCATCGCATCTAATGACAATATCAACCGGATTTCCTCCGCCCATCATCATCATGCCGCCGCCGCTCGAGAAGGAAATGACAACCCCGGGGAATTCGTTGAAATGCCGGCGTATCTTCGCCTTAATATCATCCGCGCTGTCAATGCGCTCTTCATATTTCAACAAATTGATGCGGAGCGAACCGGAATTGCCGCTGTCGCCGCCCATCATGCCGCCGCCGCCGCCCGCGTTAAGCGTCAGCCGTTCGTAGCCCTTCGCCTCTTTCTCGACGATAGCCTGCAACTGCCGCAATGTCGCCTCGGTTTCGGCGAGAGGCGTTCCCATAGGAAGGGTGACATTGATAGACACCGAGTCCGCCGCTTGTTCAGGCATGAATTGCCAACCGATTTTTGGGATCAGCAGGATGCTCCCGACAAATAGAAGCGACAGAGACGCGATGACGATGAGCTTGTGCCTCAGCGCCCTGTCCACCGCCTTACGGTAGGCGTTGTCCAGACCTTTGAAGAAATTGTCAAACGCTTTGTCCACAACTGCAAGGGGCCCGCGCAGAGGTTTTTGCTTGCGGGTGACAAGCGGCAAATAATGGCTTGAAAGCACCGGCACCAGCACCATAGCGACAAAAAGCGAAATCACCAGGGAGATGACTATGGTAAACGCAAGCCCGGCGAACATTTCGCCAGCCATTTCAAGCAAGCCCTGGAACATTACCAGCGGCGCGAACACGCAGATTGTGGTAAGCGTTGAGGCGATAATGGCGGTGAGCATTTCCGATGCGCCAAGCATTGCCGCGGAATGGAGCTTCGCCCCCTTTTCACGGTAATGATAGATGTTTTCCAGAATAACGATGGAATTGTCCACCAACATGCCGACGCCAAGCACCAGGCCCGCGAGCGTCATAAGATTCAAGGTAAGCCCCGCGAAATACATGAACATGATGGTAACAATGATGGACACCGGAATGCTGATGCCGATGATCAGAGTCGGTTTTATGGAACGCAGAAATATAAACAGGATAATAATCGCAAGCAAAGCGCCTGAAACCGCAGTGGACGTCACCTGATTGATGGAATTCTCAATTTGATCCGTAGTATTGGACAGTTCGGTAATCTTAATGTCTTGGGGAATTTCTTTGGAAATGCGGACAAGCCGGTCGCGCAGCGTTTTTGCCGTTTGTACGGAATTCTTCCCGCTCTGCTTCTGCACCGAAAGCTGCACCGCCGGAACGCCGTTTACCAACACGGCGCTCGTTTCATCGCGGTAGCTTTCAAACACATTCGCAATGTCGCGGAGATATATGCTGCGGGGCAAATCAACTTGCCCGTTCGCCACGCCGCCGCCTTTGTAGGAAATGACCGTGTTGCGGATTTCATCAAGGGACGTGTACTCGCCCATGGTGGTCAAAATGTAGGAAAGGCCGCCATCCGTAATGGTTCCCGCGGCGGTCTGCATGTTTTGGGACGCTATCATCTGTTGCAACTGGGTGACGGTTAAATTGTAAGCCTCCAGCCTGCTCTGCGGGATTTCCACGCGGATTATCTTTTCGCGCCCGCCGCTTACGCTTGCCGTAGCGACGCCCGGGGTCTGTTCAATGCGCGGCACAATGGTGTTTTCCGCGATCTCCCTCAATTCTTCCGGCGTCCGGTTGCCGGTTACCATGAGTCTCATGATCGGGATCATGGACGGGTTGAATTTGAATATCATAGGCGTGTCCGCGCCGGTCGGGAGGTAGTTCCGCACCCGTTCAAGCGCGTCCCGCACTGAATTTGACGCATCAGCCAAATCAGTGCCGTAGGTGAACTCCATGCTCACCGTACTTGAGCCTTTCGATGACGTTGAAGTCACCTCTTCAAGGCTTGAAACGCTTGACAGGGCGGCTTCCAACGGGCGCGTAACGCTCCGTTCCACTTCTTCAGGCCCCGCGCCGGCGTAGCTGGTCATAACCACAAGGTACGGCGGGTTGACTTCCGGCGTCAAATCAATGGGCAAGTTGACAAGGGCGAAAAGCCCAAGTCCGATAAGCAGGGCAAATATAATAAAAATGGTGGTCGGTCTTCCGACCACGGTCTTTGCAATACTCACAAATGTCTCCTAGCGTATGCGGCGCCTATTCGCCGCTTTCCAGAGGTTGGACATGCTCAACCACATTGACGCGGGAGCCGTCGTTCAGCATACTCTGCCCTTTCACGACAATTTCTTGACCGGGCGCAAGTCCCTCTTGTATTTCAAGCGCATTGTCCACCAAAATTCCGGGCTTCACGATGGTCTTCTTTGCAATCAGGAAGGCGGGGTCTTCCGGATCCGTCGTCGTTGTAAACACATAATCTTCCCCAAAACGGGAGACCAAAGCCGTCGCCGGAATTTTCACGATATTATCTTTTTTCTCGGTGATGATCCGCACCTTGGCAAACATGCCCGCTTTCAGCCTTGAGCCGGAATCGCTCACGTTTATCTTCACTTCCATAGTGCGCGAAGTGGGGTCGACAGTCGGGCTTATTTCCGCAACGCTGCCTTTAAACGCTTCGCCCGGATAGGCGTCCAGGAGGATTTCGCATGATTGGTTCAGCGCGATTTTTGAAATGAACCGCTCCGCCACGTACACCCGCGTCTCAAGAGCGCCGCCTGCCGCGATGCGCGCAAGCGGCACGGATTGGGCGACGGTCATGCCGATCTGGGCGGGCAAAGCCACCACGGTTCCCGCTATGGGAGCGCGGGCTATGCCGGGCACATAGGTCATGCCGGGTTTGGAAGGGTCGACGGCGGCAATCGCTTGATTCCTGCTGACACGGCTTCCAACCGAAACGTACAGGCGGGTGACCTTGCCGGCTACGTCGGAATAGACATCCACTGTGGAGCCGGAAATAATATCGCCCGAAAGGGCGAGATAATCGCTGATTTGACCCTGAACGGCCGCCGTTGTATTCACGGCGAAAACCGGCTTTTCCATGACCGCCGCCGCGCCCGCATCAGCGGCGCCCGCGGGCGTGTTTTTGTTTTCCGCATTAAAGCAACTTGCAAGCAGTACGGCCGCCGCGGACAGCGCCGCCGCAATTATGATGATTTTGTTTTTCATACCACCCCTCATTCATTGCCCGTGAGCGTCCCAAACGGAACCCCTGTGGCATATTCAAGATCGATAAGTCCCAGAATATACGTATAATGCTGGGCTAACAGTCCCAAACGCGCCTGATTAAGTTGATCTCTCGCGTTCTGTACATCTAAAAGGCTTTGTAGGCCGGCGCCATACGCCTCTTCCGTCGCACGGTACGAGCGTTCCGCCAAATTCACAGTCTTTTGCAGGGCTTCAATAGAGGCTTGCGCCTTTCGCAGTGAGAGGACAATGTTGTATACTTCCATTTCGGAGCCTTGTACAGCCTGGGCAAGCCCTATATTGGCGGTTTTGACGCCGTTGTCAAGGTCTCTCAGCCCTTGCTTTTCTGTCCCCCAGGGAAGAAAGCCGTTTAGACGGAACGCCAGGGTAAAGCTGAACATGCCGGAAGACTGGGTTTTCCACATGTTCGACTCGAATGTGGGGTTGTCGAAAAGATCGCCGCGCCACGTTGGATCCATGTTCCACGACAGCGAAAGAGTCGGCGTGTAGATTTGGTAAAATGTTTTCTTGCGCGTACTTTCCAGCAGCCGTATCTGCTGTTTGATTTCCAATATGTCCGGTTTGTTGTTCGCCGCCTGATTGACAAGGTTTTTTATATCCATGTCAATAAAATCAACGGATATGTCCAGCGGCTCAAGTTCAAATGCGGTGTCATAGGGCATCCCCAAATACATGGCGAAATTCGCAAGCAGCATCTTGTAATTGTTTTCAAGCTCGTCGATTTCCGGCTTTAAGTTTTCTTTGGCGACCTGCGCCTGCAAAAGGCTCAATTCCGGCGCAAGCCCCGCGCGGTAATTCGCCCGCGCCGTAGCTTCCTGCCGCTCCGCCGCGGTGTAGCTTTCTTTTTTGAGTTTGATATTTTCCTGCAAAAGGAGTATGTTGTAATACGCCTTCCGTACATCCCGCTCCAACTGCGCTTTCGCTTTTGCGTAGCTAAGAAGCCCGCTCTCATAATCCAGCCTGGTGTTTTTCATGTCTTCAAACGCCGAAACATTTAGTTGGAGGGACAACGACAGATTGCCCTGAATGAGCCACATGGGATCGATCTCCATAGAATAGGGCGCTACGCCGAGAACCGTCCCAGACTGTCCAGCTTGATTTTCTCCAGGGGCAAAGTACCCGGAAGGAGCGAAACCGCTTGCCGTTGTCCCGACATTCTGCCGGCCTAATGTTCCGCGCAGGTCTACGCTGGGGATAAACACGTTCCACGCGGTGTCTTGCTTCCGCTTCTTGGTGTCCAGATTCACCGTGGAAGATTGCAGGTTCAGGTTGTTTTTAACCGCCAAAGCCGCCGCCTCTTCCAGCGAGATTTGTCTCGCCGGCGCCGCTTCCTGTCCAAAAACAAACGCCGTTTGTAAAAACGCCGTTTGCAAAAACGCCAGTTGTAACAAGAGCGACAAGCGCAAGCTTACGCCCTCCCTTCTCCATCTTTTCATAGACGATTCCTTTTTCTTTGCGGAACGCACTCTATGCCGAACCGCAAATCCTTATAAAATCGCATTTACGAATGTAAATGCAGGGCAAAGAAAAACGTACGTTTCATGCGCCCTTAGCCCGCATACGCGCGACTTAAATCAATTCCTAAAGTAACAAACCTATACAATGATCGAAGGTTACTGTCATCTTGACTTAAAGCTTCCATTTGTTCTTTTCGACCCATAAGCGTATTGATAATAAGAAAAAGTATCAGATGATGCGTCATCACGGAATACTCGTTCCGGGGGATTATATCCGCAAAAAGGGCGGAGAAATGGAGCAAGCCGGATTCGGCGCCACCAGTGGGACGGGGCGCCCCCCCCCCCCGCCGGGGGGGTGGTTGGGGGGGGGGGGGTTGGGGCGGGGGGGGTTTTTGAAAAACTGGGGGGGGGGGGGGGG
>JAITIK010000048.1 GCA_031279555.1 Treponema sp.
TTTTTATGTTTAATTTGTTTCTGGGATGTTTTTCCGAGAGGATAGACCGTTGCTTTGCCGATGTAACATGCGTATAGATTTGCGTCGTGGTGATGGAACTGTGGCCTAGAAATTGTTGAATATACCTGATGTCAACGTCCGCTTCTAAAAGGAGCGTGGCGAACGAATGCCGGAACATGTGCGGCGTAATGTGCAAATCAATGCCCGCTTCTTTCGCCCGCCGGCGGAGCATAGCGCGGACGGAAGCCGGCAACAGGGGGGCGCCGATTCTGTTGATAAAGAAAAATCCTGTTTGCGCGATAGGTTTGGAAAACCGCAGGGAATAATCGGTCAGCAACTGTAGGACATTGGGATTGCATACATGGACAACCCGCATCTTGCCGCCTTTGCCGTTGATCTGAATGACGCCTTCAACCAAATCTATATTCCCCGTCGTCAACCCGCACAGTTCGGACACCCGGACGCCGGTGGCGAACAGCAGTTCCAGCACCGTTATGTCACGCAACAACTCCCCGTAGCGTTTGCTTTCTTTTTTATTTGAGAACAGGTTTTCATAAATGACTGACAGCAGGGTTTCAATCTTATAAAGCGGGATAGTTTTGGGAAGCAGCAACGGCTCTCTGATTTTGAACCGCGTCCGTGCGAAAGGGTTTTCCACGCCGTATTCATCTTCCATAAACCTAAAAAAAACCCGCATCACCGCCATTTTTCGTTTTATTGAGGCGGGCTTGCACGTAGTTTGCAAGTCGCTGACGTACCGTTCGATATCGCTTCTATTGATGCATTCCACAACTTGCGTTTGCGCCATTTTCCCGAACTGCTCAAGGTCGAGCCTGTACGCCTTGACGGTCTTGCCGCTCAAATTGCTTCGCCGCGAGCATATCCTAAGATACTCCCCAATACAAATTTTCAAATCCATAAAACCTCCATAATCAATAGAGTCTATAAAGTTGCGGCAAAGTTGCAATCGGCCGCAGTCGTGTGATACAGACTATCTTGTACCGGAAAGAACTGTTAGATATAAAACGGCGATGAAGGTGTTGCGCCCCGCGCTCGCAAGGCGTCCTGTTGCTGTTGCAACCGCCGGATCCGCTCCGCGCTCAAGCCGGCGCTTTCCTCTATCAGTTCAAGCGGCGACCGCTTGCTTAACATTTTTTCGCCACCTGCAAGACCCCCCTTCTCCAAACCTCTCTTCAATCCCTGGCTCCGCCACTTGGCGGCCAAGCCCGCCTCCTTCAATATCTCCGCGTTCGCCTCCAGCGCCGCATGCAAATACGCTCCCATATACGGCCCCTTCAGCCTCCCCTCGCTCCTCTCCTGCGCCTTCCGCAGCCTCTTCCCGCTCACAAACGTCAGGGTCGCATCCCCAACCCCGGCCATCTCCTGCGACAGGATACAAATGGTCGTACGCCAGTTCTTTGTGGGCGTCCCACGCCGTCAGCGTGTCAGTAGAACGCCGGGCGCCACGCTATGCGCCCGCGCTTTTTCGAGCCTTATGAAACGACAAGACCCCCGAATTGGGGGTCTTGTTATGCTTTCCCCTATTCACGGGGAACACGAACCACACGAAC
Organism: Treponema sp.; assembly: GCA_031279555.1. GTDB lineage: Bacteria > Spirochaetota > Spirochaetia > Treponematales > Breznakiellaceae > JAIRKH01. Next base: position 1,572 of record JAITIK010000048.1, read on the forward strand.
AGACAAAAACGCTAAAATAAAAAATCCCCGCCGCAGAGCGGCGGGGCATTGAAGATTTCTCCTTGAAGATGTGCGTATGCGGGGGAACAAATCCCCCGCGCCCCCAAGTTTTAACCGCCCCAAGGAGCGGAGTATTAAACCCCCAAGTGAAAATCAAACCACAAGTTCACGCGGTTCGTGACCCTACTTCAAGCCCGCCGCTTCAACCCGCGTCGTTTTCTTCCAAAACTGGCTGCGTCCAATGCCGAGTCCAATTTCTCCCCTCATTTCCAGAGTGTCAGTTTTGTATTTGTTGCCATTCGCCTTGTGAAAAATGATCCTGCATTTGTATATATTGCCGTCTGCGGGATTGATGATGTTGCCGCCTGACCATTGCCCCTCTTTCTCCTGACGCAGACCAAAAATCCACGGCGTTCCTACCACACGCATCTGATTCACCTTGCCGCTTACCGGAAAACCCTTGTAGCTCTCCTTGCATAGCAACGCAAGCTGATCCTGCGGAAATTCGGCGACCGAAAGCATTTTTCCGTATAAAAAACCATTCTTCTCCTGATACAGTTCCCATCCTGCCGTTGTTTTTCCGGTTTTTTCATCAACACTGATCCAAAAACCCAACGCCGGATCTTCCGCAAAACAAACACCCGCGCTTAAAAACGCCACGCATAAAATAAAAGCCAGTTTTCTCATCTTTTTCTCCATATTGAAAACAAGTGAATATCCACGGCTGTGTCAAAACCAAACGGGTTTTGCCCAGCTTTCCCCTATTAGTATACATAACATGCGCCTGCGTGTAAACAACAAACGCATTGACTCTCATCTCTGTTCTGATATACCATAACTCAATGAAACAGCCGCCCCTGTCCGAAAAAATCGACGGCATAGAAGCCGTTTTATATGACATCTTGCCCTCTTCGGCAAGCGACGGATGGATAGACGCCGTATTTCCCCATCTGGACATTTCTCCGGCGGCGGCGCGGCCTCTCATTGAGCCGGCGTACGACCTTGTACGCCGGGGGGGCAAACGCTGGCGGCCTCTACTCGCGCTGCTGGTATGCGGGGCGTTGGACGGTTCTGAGCAAGACTGCCTTCCGCTCACGCCCCTGCTGGAACTCTCCCACAACGCAAGCCTCATCCATGACGACATTGAAGATCATTCGGACACGCGACGGGGCGAACCGGCTGTCCACATCAAATATGGCGAGGATGTAGGCATAAACAGCGGCAGTTTCTTGTACTTTCTCCCGCTCTGCTGTATTGATGCGTGGAATGCCGGCGCCGGGCAAAAAAACAGAATGTACGGACTCTGGGCTGAACACATGCGGCGCCTGCATCTGGGGCAGGCGATGGATATTACGTGGCATCGAGAATTCGACATCATTCCCGGCGCCGGCGGATACCGCGCCATGTGCGGGCTTAAAACTGGATCGCTCGCCCGTCTTGCCGCTATGATCGGCGTCTTTACCGCCTTCATCGCTTCGCTTCGCCTGCAAGAAGCTGGCGCCGGCAAAACAGACGAGGCGGCCGACCTGCTCGGAGCGGCGGCGGAAAAACTGGGCGTAGGCTTCCAAATTCTGGATGATGTGAAAAACCTCACCGCCGGCAATCCCGGAAAAAAACGTGGCGACGACATTGTTGAAGGCAAAAAGAGCCTGCCAGTCATTCTTTACCTGCAAGCGGACTGCGGCGGCGCTTCACGCTCCTCAAAAAAACAGTTTGTCCGGCGCTGCTTTCAAAGCGCCCGTGAAAACGGCGCCGCCGCGCCGGAAGTGGAAGAACTGATTGCGCGGTTGGAAGCGTCCGGCGCCATAACGCAGGCGCAGGCGCAGGGAGAGGCTCTTATCGAAGATGCGAAGTCCATATTCGGGCGGGAAACCTGCGCCGGCGTCCCCCTGGACCAGCATTACCGGGAGTTGCTTGCCGCCCTTATAGACTCGATGGGGTGAGCGGCGCTTGTTGCGTACGCATCGCCAATCAGTTGACAACCCCAAATTTTTCATTTATAATAAAAACCATGAAGAAATTTTTAACAGGCGTATTTTTTTTTGCGGCGCTCACCGCATCGTCTCTTTCCGCCCAGACAACGTGGACAACCAACGGCGTTTTTTCCGGCAAACACGCGGTCTCGGCTTCCTTCTCCATGTACAGCGCCCCGCTCATTGAAGAAGGGCAATTCCCCCTATCCGCCCGTTACCGCTTTGAAATTCCGCAGGTTTCCGCGACGGGCGCGTTTCAATTTGGTGGAGACACGCAAGACATTGTTCTGAACGGCGTCTATTTTCCGCTTAACACTCCGCGATTCAGGGTAGGCGCAGGCGCCTTGTACCATGGGGGCTGGTTTGAGGCGGATGGCGATCTCATATCCTTTCAAAGCGATATATTTCTAGGCGCATACGCGACCATTAATTTCTGGCGCATGTATCTGAACGTACACGTTGGATGGTTTGAGCAGATCACAACCGTTCCCGCGCTTCCGCCTGGGTACGAGACCTTCGCGCAGAGCGACGTGGCGGCGTCCCTGTTTTTAGGCGGCAAACTGCTCGACAATTTCAGCGCGGAGATCGGCATCGCCTCCTATGAACTCTACCGGTATCACCTGTTTTTTAACCCCGCCTTCTCGCTGTCATTGCGCTATGAATTTCAAACGCCGCGCTTTCAAGGAAAGGCGCTCGAAGGGCGCATTTTCGCGGAATTGTCGACCTCGGCGCGTTATTCCGATATGTTCACCCTTTCCGGTCATGTCGAATACTCCGTCACGACCATAACCATCGGTTATACATTTTAAGGAGGAACGGCATGAAAAAGATGAAAAAAGCGGCGGCGCTTGTCGCGCTCTGCCTCGCATTCGCCGCATGCAAAGACGAATACGGCTTGGATGAATTCCTCAACCGCGCCGACGATGTAAACGCCAGAAGCGCGTACATCACGGATATCGGCGTACCTGTGATTGATGAAAAAGAGATGTACAAACCGAATCCGCAGGGCAATAAACCTTTCGGTAATAACTACACCGTTCTGATACTTGCTGACATACATTTCGGGGCGCATTCTGATCATCCCGATCTGCCCTATGACGAGTTTTTTCAGTGGCTTGATGAGAAGAAAGCGACGAATGCGCTGCCCGTCTTCTGCCTTGTACTCGGCGACAACGCGGAAGCCGGCGCGGAAAAAGAGTATCTACAATTCAAGGAGCTTTCCGATAAACTTGAAAACGAGTACACGATGCCGGTCTATTCCATCGTAGGCAACCACGACCTCTACAACGACGGATGGCGACAGTACACGAAGTACTGCAAGCCCTACATATCCTACTACCATTTCAACACCGGAACCTTTTCATGGTACGCCCTTGATTCGGGAAGCGGCACGCTCGGCGGCAGCCAACTCAAGAATTTTGTCAGCAAACTCAAGGAGGATACAAACCCAAAGATCGTCTTCTCGCATTACCCGACGTATGGAGGGGGCAACTTCTACTTCTCTCTGTCCGATCCGCACGAACGCGCCGCCCTCATATCCGCGTTTGCAAAGAACAACGTGAAGATAGTGTTGGAAGGGCATCAGCATCCGGGCAGCTTCTACGACTTCGGATCGTTCAAGGAATACAATGTGTCGGCATTCCGCGACAGGCAGAGTTGGCACCTTCTTACTGTAGACGAAGAGAGCGAAACCGTAACGCTTAAGACATTTACCAAGTAGCGGTTAGTCCAACTCCCATAAGCGCTCGGGTTAGACGCCCGGATCTGAGCGGAGCGGCGGCCTGATTTGAAAAATCAAGCGGACTGACGTTTCGTGCAGTTCCCAGCGTAAGCCGCGTTTTGACAGCGCGATAGAGCGGCGTAGTGTGGAATGCGTATACGCATAAAGGCGCGTCCGCCCGTTAATCATCCACTGTCAAGAAGTTAAGGAGGGGGAACGCCGTGTGTTCTCAAAGCGCGGGCGTTTCGCCCTTTATGCAGACTTTTTTGACGCCGCTCCCCCTCGCTCCGCGAAACGTATTTTCCGCTACCCAACACTCCTTATGGCATCCCAAGTGTATATACATCCTTAATGCGCTGACAGCGGTTAATCGTCCACAATCCGCCACGAAAGCGGCGCAACCATCCCATCTTTCAGAAACAACGCGGCCTCCCCTTCCTGTTTTTCAAGAACCCGAACGGTACATTCAACGGTCCGGCCTTGCAACCGTCTGAGCGCCGCTTCTTTTTCTGAGGGCGAAATGCCGTATCGCTTTCCGTCCGCCGTAACAATGCCGGCAAACGTATGCGGTTCATTGCCAAAAATTTTTACCACGCCGGTGATGCGCATGATTCGTCCCGACTCTTCAGCGTCAGATGCGGAAGAGTCTTTTTCACCATCCGCAAAAAGTCCGTTGTGAAAGATTGCCGCCATAAGCGTAATAAAGAAAAGGGTTTTCATCTGGTGTTTGTGATTCGATTGCAACGCCGCCTCGCCGCGTTAGAATTTTTCGTTGATCACCGTACCGCGCTGCCCCGTAAGTTCAAGGTAGGCGATCTCGGCGAAGCCGAAATTCGTGTCTTTGGTGAAGTTTTTCGCGTACTCATCGTAAAGCATGTCTTCATACATATCGCCCGCAAAGCCCTGATCGATAAATCCTGATTTCTGGATGGTGTTTCTCATGCTGTTGAGCAAATTTTTGAGCAAGAACGACTCAAGCGCCTCGCATTGTTCATAGAGTGCGCTGGTTTTATCAATAACGGGTTTTCCGGACGCGCCGCTAACCGCGCTTTTTTCCGACGCCGCGGCGTCTTTTGCGGCGGATTCAAGGCTTTGGATGAGGCTGTCAAACGCGCCTTTTTCGCCGGTTGTAGCCGCTGCTGAAGGTGCGGAGGCCGCCGCGGAAACGCCATCCATGCCGCTTCCAAACGCGCCTCGCTCGAATTGAGCGTTATTGATAGACTGTATTGCCATTTACGCCGCCTCCACCGCTAGAAACCGCCTACCGTTTCAGACTTGTCGCGGTCGCAAGCATGCTGTCGCTCGTCTGTATGGTCTTGGAATTAAATTCGTATGCGCGTTGCGCCACAATAAGATCGACCATTTCCCGCACAACAGAAACATTGGACATTTCGAGAAACTTGTGGTAAATCTTGCCCATACCCTCAAAACCCGGGCGTCCCGGAATGGGATCGCCTGACGCGCTCGTTATTTTGAAAAGGTTTTCGCCTGCGGCGGTAAGCCCCACCGGGTTCGGGAAGCGGTACAACTCTATCCGCCCAACCTCAATCGGCGTAGTCTCGTCAATCTGCGGCACAATCACGGACACTCTGCCGTCCTGGGATACGGTGATGCTTTCGGGCAAGAAATTTTCCGGCATCACGATGTCAGGCAAGAGCCAGTATCCCTGAGCCGTAACCATGCGCCCCGTTGAATCAACCTGAAACGCGCCGTTGCGGGTATAGGCGTAGCTGCCGTCGTACAACTGCACGCGGAAGAACCCCTCCCCCACGATGGCTACGTCGGTCGGAATATCGGTGTGCTGGGGCGATCCCTGCCCGAACATGCGCTGGGTGTCCGCCAGTTTGACGCCGTGTCCCATCTGTACGCCCACCGGAACAACCGTGTCTTCGGTCGCCGGCGTACCAGCCGTCCTGATGGTCTGGTAGAGCAGGTCTTCAAAGTCCGCCCGTTGCTTCTTATATCCTGTTGTATTTACATTCGCCAGATTGTTGGAAATCGTGTCAATATTCGCCTGTTGCCCTATCATGCCGGAAGCGCCCGTCCACAAACTTCGCACCATTTGTTTCTACTCCTTACCCTTTTATCCTAATTTACTCACCTGATTTATCAACACGCCCAGCATGGAGTCGCCGGTCATAATAACTTTCTGATTCGCCTCGTACGCGCGGTTGACTTCAATCATTTGCACCATTTCGACAACCGGCTCGACATTGGAGCCTTCAACGAAACCCTGCGCCACCCGCGGGCGTTCCGAAACGTCCAACGTATGAGCCTCACCCGAAACATCGGTCGCCTTGTACATGCTGGAACCTTGTTTTTGCAGGTACCGGTCAAGATCAAAATCAACAATTCTCAAGGTGTCGAGCAGTTCGGTCTGTTCCCATGTATTGCTTTCCCGTGAAACCATCACGTCAGGATCATCGGGAATCGCCGCGTTTATCCAGATTTTGCCTTCCTTGTCAACCTGAAAATTATTCGCTTTTATCCTGATGAATCCGTTTTCACCCAGAACCGGATAGCCCTCTTTGGTTTCGAGAAGCCCTTCTTTTCCAAGCTGGAAACTGCCGTTGCGGATGTACCGTTCGCCCCACGGGGTCGCCACTACAAAGAAGCCTTTGCCGTCCAGCGCAAGATCGTAGTCGCTGTCGGTCTGCTTCAAGGCGCCCTGCTGGAAATCCGTAAAAAGCTCGTTCAATTCAACGCCGGTTCCCAATTTGCCCACTATGGGCGCAACGTCCGCCGAACCAAATGGCTGTTTATACACGCCGTCGTCATTCATGCGCCGGAGCAACAACTCTGGAAACGCCTTGAATGACGCCGTGTCTCTTTTATATGCGTCTTGATCGATGTTGGCGAGGTTGTTCGCTATCGCGTCAAGCCGCCATTGCTGCGCCCGCATTCCGCTTGCGCCGGTATACCATCCTCTAACCACGTCTGCCTCTCTATTCTTTTTATACTATCGGACGAAATGCGGGAAATATTTAGGGAAGCCATAAAAAACCGTGATTTCGCAGCTTGCCGCGCTTGGGGCTTATTTGACAACCAAGCGGGACGCCGAAGTGGAAATCGAATTTTACATCATCATTGACAGATGGATTATATATGGATATTATTCCTAAATATGTGGAAAAATACCGCTGTAGCGATTTTTATCGCTGGTTTGACGCTTTCTTCGTGCGAGCTATTCGACATCAAAACGCCAGGCATCGGGATAGACACCTTAAACGCGATAGCCTATGGAGACGGCGTATGGGTGATTGGCAGTATCAGCGGCGCTATCGCTTGGTCAAGTGACGGCGTACGGTGGACTGCGGCAGGCGGCTCTCCTTTCGGCGCAGACGCCATACATGAGATAATTTATGGAAATGACAGATTTGCGGCCGTAGGCGGCGGCGGCAAGACAGCCTATTCCCTAAACGGCGTGGACTGGGAGCGCGGCGGCGATTCCACCTTTGGAAACTACATAAAAGACATAGCGTATGGAGGCGGTAAATTTGTGGCGGTCGGCGAGTATGGGAAAGTAGCATATTCGGAAGACGGATGCGCGACATGGAATGAAGCGTACAGCGCTGTTTTCGCTTCCAGTTGCATAAACGGCATAACGTATGGAGGCGGTAAATTTGTGGCGGTCGGCGAATATGGAAAAATAGCTTGGTCAGAAAACGGCATAAGTTGGACGGCGGCGGGTTATTCTTCATATTCTTTTATGATAAATGACGTGGCGTACAGCGGCGATAAATTTGTAGCCGTAGGAAACGCAAAAACGACAATTTTAACAGGCAAAATAATACACTCCGCCGATGGCATACAGTGGACAGACGCGGGCGACACTTCTTTTATAAGCGATCCCACTTCTCAGAAAGGAAGTTTTATATTAAAAGCGGCCTATGGGAATGGAATATTCATAGCCGCCGGATGCGATAATGTCATTTACGATAAATATGAAGTGACAGGTAAAATGTCGTATTCCGCGGATGGCGCGCATTGGACGGCGGTGAATGACACCACGTTTGGAAAAAATTCAGTGGAAGGAATAGCCTATGGCGGCGGCAAATTTGTCGCTGTCGGTGTAAATAGCGCCATAGCGTATTCGGCGGACGGCGTGAATTGGACGGCTGTGTCTAACCCTTTCAGTGCGGTCGCGCCCTCAACGCCGCAACCTGCGGCGACAAATTTGCAACGAGCGGCGGGAGGGGCAAGATGACCGGCGGGGCTGGTCTTGAGTCTATCTTGAAGAGAGCGGGACAGCGTCGTTCTTAACGCTGTTGCGGGCGTCAGCTTCGTAATAGCAAAAAATTTTTTTCTGGCTGACTGAATGAAATCAATGCATGTCCGCATCGGCGTTTTCCCGTACCAATATTTTCCGCGACACTCACCTTTTTCCGAAACGCTGTCGAATAGAACTCGTCTTTGCGCCTCTTGTTAAAACGTCCGCACATCCCGCTCGTCTGGAGCGATTTCGCCTTTGTTTTGGTGTAGCCGGTGTTCTCAACTTCCAAATATGGGCATACTCGCGGCGTTCCCGGTTTCCCCCGCATTCGCTCCCCCGATCCGTTAGTATCCGCATCGGTTGGAGCGTTGGGCAACGCGCCGCCGGTACAAAAAACGTTTAAAATCCGCCGCGGCTTCGTAACGGGCTGTGTCTACGCAGAACATCCCCACAAAGGCGCCGGTAAATCCCAGGGTGTCAAATTCATCGGAAAGAATCCGGCTGTCCAGGGCTTTGCCAACATCGGTGAAATGCGCCCCATCCGTTGAATACCGGAAGATGCCGCTGTGATCCCGCGCCGAAAGCCCCAACCACACCGTACCCTCCTCTGGCAGAGCGGGACCTCCCTCACGAGAAAAGCGTCCGGCGATCATGGACAGTACCGTAAGCGTCCGTCCGCAGGTTTCGTCATAAGTCACGGCAAGCAGGTACTGGTTGCGTTCATCGTAACGCCAGCAAAGACCCGCCAGTTCCTGAAAACTGCGCGGGGTAAAGTCCACGCAGGTTTCGGCTTCAAAGGAAAAGTCCGTCTGCCGCCGGGCGAGCAGGGTTTGTCCGTAGGGGGAAACCGGAGATTGCCCGCCCCGCAGCCTGAGAAAGCCGGGACGCTCGCTCAGGGAATACCGCGCAGGGTCGGCGGGAATCCTCAGCGTCTTAAAATCTCTGTGAATGACGGGATCGTCAAAGGAATACAATTGCTCCATTGCGGACGCAAAGGAAGCTGTTCCGGCGTTTTGCAGGGGCGATTCAAAACTGTCCGCCGGATAATTCTGCCGCCCTCCGTCTTCGCCTTTCACATAGGGCCAATCCTCATGCCAAATCAACTCAGCGATTGAGGTTTCCCTGCCAAGAACACAGTTTTTCGTGCCGGCAAGCGGCCGCCCGCAAAGATAGGCCATATAGGCGCGGCCATCGGCGGTTTCACACCAACTGGCATGCCCTGCTTTTTGCAATCGCAGTTCCGGTTTATTTCTGGAACTGATAAGAGGGTTGTGAGGATGTATGGTGTAGGGTCCTTCAATGGAGCGGGAACGCGCCACCGTGGCGGCGTGGTTGTACACCGTGCCGCCCTCGGCGGTAAGAAGGTAATACCATCCGTTGCGCTTGTAAAGATGGGGGCCTTCCACGCAGCCTATCGAGGAACCCGTAAAAATTTTCCGTACGGGACCGGAAAGTTTTTTTCCCATCGCGTTGTATTCCTGAAGCAGAATGCCCGTAAATTGGGGGCCTTCGGGATCAGCGTTCTGACGGTAGTCCCACTCCATATTCACCAGCCACTTTTTGCCGTCGTCATCGTGGAACAGGGAAGGATCAAAGCCGGAGCAATTGAGAAACACCGGGTCTGACCAAGGTCCTGCGATGGATGGAGACGTGGTGAGATAGTTGGAACAGTCTTTCCAGGGACCGGCGTTCCAAGCGCGCACATTGCTGTACACGAGCCAGAAAAGGCCGTCGCAGTGGCTTAAACAGGGAGCCCAGACGCCGCAAGAAGCGCGTTCCCCTTCCATATCAAGCAACCGCCTTTCACATAATGGCGAAGGCAAGGCTTCCCAGTCAGCCAAGTCTTTGGAACGGTGCAGTTCCACGCCGGGGTACCACTCAAACGTGGAATTGGCGATGTAAAAATACTCTCCTACCCTTAGTATTGACGGATCCGCATGAAACCCGGCAAGCGCGGGATTGACAATTCGGGACATATTCATTTCTCCTTTAAAGAATGAGCGGTTTTCTCCTAAAGCCTGCTCCAAAACGAACCCAAACGCACGTTCGCGTTTTGGAGCGGGCTCACCATACCATAATTTTATAAAAGAATATAGGATGATAGCGCCTATACTGTTCCAGATGCAACCTGTATTTGTGCGGCGAAAACGCGCCGGCGTCCTCGCGGCGGTTGCAAACATGGCATGTGAAATGGTTAACCAGTTGCGGCTCATGCGGCTCATATCGAAAAAATCACCTTTATAGACAAGCGTTCCGGCAGGAGATGCCCTATGCGCTAAGCGAAGAGTCGCCACGCTTAATCCCGTCATACGTGATGGCAGCAACTTGACTTTTTTCATTGCTTTCCGATGTGACATCCTTGATTACATTATCTGAACTCTGTTCGGCTGCCGTAACCGCCGCCTCCGTAATCTTACTTCAATTCTTTAGGCGTTTTTTTGTTCTCCGTATTGGATTGAATTGCCAACAGTTCCTGTCAAAACCTTCTGACGGTTGACGCCGCCGCCATAATCATTATACGCTTTATATCTTTCTCCAACTAATTCGGCGCCGCGTGTTACGCGCCGCGCATTGCCGCGCCGTTATCCGCTGTTTCCGCATCCGCAATGGAGACAATAACCAAAAACGCCCCTTTTTCCGCAAAAACCGTACAATTTCCGTTGACCGCGACATTGCTTATCCCGAAAAAGCCTTTTTTCCACTCAAGTTCGTCAAGCGCCCATTGCAATCCCCGGCTCTTTGCCCGTCCACGCGTTTCGGCGCACGGAAAGACCGACACGGGGCTTTTCGGCTTTAGATGCAGTTCAAGCGCCTGCGGGGACTGGATGCGATAGAGGATTTCCCTGTTTGTAATCCACTGGTCCGGCGAAGGCTCCCGCTCAAAAAGGGCGCGGATGGCGAGAAGGTGATCGATTCTGCCGCCACCGCCGCCGACAAGAGTGGTATGGACGCAACCTTTGTTCCAGAGCAACATGAGGGCAAGCTCCGTGTCGGTATAGTCTTTGTCCGCGCTGTACCTGATGATCCTGTCGTGGTTGTATCTGGCGAGACGGCTTTCGCTGTCAAGCGAATCCATGTCGCCCACGATCCAGTCCGGCCTGACGCCGGCTTGTTCTGCGATTTCAAGACCCGAATCTGCGGCGGCTATGATGTCCGCGCCGGACGCCGCTTTCCGGCATATGTCTACAGAGGGGCTTTCTCCGCCGATAAAAGCGATTCCACGCATATTCTTGACAGTATAACGCATTTTAGTATAATGTTACAATGCTTTTTATACCGCGCATGCTGAAAGATATCGCCCTCATTTTCGCGGGAAACGGCAAACAGAGCTTCCTTGTGGGCGGCGCGGTGCGCGACATGCTCCGGGGCGAAAAGGCGCATGACTTTGATCTTGCGACTGACGCGACGCCGGAAGAGGTGGCCGCCATGTTCCGCGCGCTTGGGCGCGGCGCCAAAGGGTGTTCTGTCATCCCCACCGGCGTCAAACACGGAACCGTCACCGTGCATTTTAAGGGGGAGGCGTTTGAAATCACCACGTTCCGCACCGAGTCTGAGTATCGTGACGGACGCCATCCTGAAAAAGTCGTCTATGCCGCGACCATTGAAGAAGACCTCTCCCGCCGCGACTTCACCATGAACGCCGTCGCTTTAGAATTGCCGAAAGGCCGCGTCGTCGATCCCTTCAACGGGCGCGCCGACATACAAAACGGCGTCATCCGGTGTGTGGGAAGTCCGCTTGAACGCTTTAGCGAGGACGGGTTGCGCTCCCTGCGGTGCGTCCGTTTTGCATCCCAATTTGGCTTTTCCATTGACAAAGAGACGCTCGCCGCCATTCCGCAAACGCTTTCCATCACCGCAAAGGTGGCGGCGGAGCGCAAGCGCGATGAACTCGATAAAATAATCGGCTCAAGAAAGCCTTCGACCGGGTTTCTGCTCATGGAACAAACCGGACTTCTCCACGAACTGCTTCCTGAGCTTGCCGGGTGCCGCAACGTTGAGCAGAAGGGCGGGCATCGTTTCGACGTACTCGATCATTCGTTGCTTGCCTGCGATTTTGCGGCGGAAAAAGGCTGGCCGCATGAGGTGAGACTGGCCGCGCTCTTTCACGACATCGGGAAGCCTGTTGTCTGCGCCGTGAACGAATTCGGCGTACGGACGTTTTACCGCCACGATCGGGAAGGCGCGGCTCTGGCAAGAAACATATTGAGCCGTTTCCGCTATTCCAACGCTGTCATTGACACAGTTGTCCATCTCATAGAAGAGCATATGTTTCAATACACTGAAGACTGGTCAGACGCGGCTGTCAGGCGGTTCATTATCCGGGTGGGGAAGGCGCACCTTCCCAAATTGTACAAGCTCCGCCATGCGGACGCCTTTGCGACCGCCGGCGAACCGCCGCGTCCCGATTTCCTTATCCCGCTTATGGACAGGGCAAACCGCGTTCTTGATGAAAAAAAAGCCCTGTCCCTCAAAGGCCTGGCGATTTCCGGAAAAGATATTATCGACATGGGCGTAACGCCTGGTCCGCGAATTGGGATCATCCTGAACGAACTTCTGGAGGCGGTTCTTGACGATCCCGAACTTAATACAAAGGAGAAACTGCTTGAAATTGCCGGAAAAATGAAAGACAAGGCATAGCGAAGCCCTACGCAACCGGCAAATCCACAAAAAACGTCGTTCCCAGATTGGGGCTTGAGTTAAACCAGATGGCGCCGCCGTGATCGCCGACAATACGCTCCACAATGGGAAGACCAAGACCCGTACCCGCTTCCTTGGTGGTAAAATACGGAGTGAAGATTTTTTTCGCAACTTCAGGAAGAATGCCTTGCCCCGTATCAGTAACGCTGATTCTCCAGAAGACGGCGCCTTGTTTTTTCACCTTATCGGTTCGTATCTCAATTCTTTTTGTGTTGCCGCCCTCGGCGTCTGTGGCGTTTACGGCGTCAATGCTATTGACAATAAGATTCGTCATAATCTGGGTGAATCTGCGCGCGTCAACCTTTACCGCCGCCGTGTAATCGACATTGCTGGCGTCGAATTCAATGGCAGGGTATGAAAACCGGTAAGAGGCGACAAGCGGTTCAGTCCGCTCAAATACATTGACGCTTGACAGAGACGGCTCCATAGGACGGGAGAGGGTTCGGAATTCGCTCAACATGTTTGAAAGCCCCTCGACTTCCTGTATAATGGAAAGCATGGATGATTCCAGTATCTCGCCCATTTTTTCAGGAGCGCTTTGCCAGCGCCGCAACACCCACTCTGCGGACAGTTTTATCGGAGTAAGCGGATTTTTTATCTCATGGGCAAGCTGGGCGGCCATTTGCCGCCAAATGGAAATTGTCTCCGCTTTGATAAGAGAATTGCGCGTCTTTTCCAAATCCCTCACCATGGTGTTGAAAGACTGGATTAAAATGCCGAATTCGTCGTTTTTTTTTGCCGTAATGCTAATGGAAAAATCTCCGTTTGCGACTTTGCGGGTCGCTTCGGTGAGATCTATGATTGGTTTTGTAATGGTTTTTGTGAACGATATGGCGATGATCAGCGTTACCAGCGTTGCCGGCAAGAAGAAAACCGCATAAAAAAAAAGCAAAACTTGTTTAAATTGGATGTTCAGCGTCTTAAGCGCATCGAATCTCACCCGCTGAGTCTCAAAACCATCTATCGCCGCGTCAAACCCTTCTCCCAGATCGTACGTGACAAGCCGTACGGTTCTCTCGTTTATTATAATGAGATAACGAACCACGTCAATGTCGCGGTTTTTCTGCCGCGTGACAAAACCCGGAAACTGCACGGGCGGCGCGTCCAACGTCTGATCCGCCCTTCCCCAGAAGCGGGAACTTGTCCATTGCGCTTTATCTTCCGCTTCCGCGCCATTGCCGATCATGCCTTTAGCCGAAGGCAACTCAAAATCCTGAATTGCGATCAACCCGTCGGGGAGCGACTCAGACTGATTCTCAAGTATCCGGTCAAAGTCGGTGTTGTCCGCCATATCTTGAGCCTTCTCAAGGTGCAAAGAATACGCATCCATGACAAATTGCTGGGCGTAATTCATGGTGGATTCCATATCCAGCGTGTTCCAGAACCGCATGATTTCGGTGGTGGACAAGGCCGTAATCAGGACAAGGGGAATTGCGGAAAAAAGAGACACAATGGTGAAATATCCAAGGAGGCGCGCCTGAAATCGCCTGCCGGTTTTTCGCGTGATAAAGTCTTGCGCAAGCCGGACGAGAGAGATTATCAAAAATATAAATAAAACCGCCGGTATGGTGAAAAAAACGACAAGCATAAGCCTGTCTGTAATGCGGCCATCCTGTAAAATGCTGGCAAAAAACGTTTTTGATAAAAGAATGGTTAATATGCAGAGGGAAACGTAGATAAAAATAAGTCCCCATATGCCGATTACAGGAACTGAAGTTTCATTCTCCTTCAAGGAATTTCGATTCAAATAACTTCACCACTTTTTCTAATGCCTGAACTTCATCATCGCCTTCCGCGATGATCTTCAACTTGGTTCCATACGCCGCGCCAAGGGTAAGCACTCCCATAATAGATTTCGCATTTATTCTATCATTATCTTTTTCAAAATAAACGTTGGACTTGAAATCTTTAATAGACTGGACAATCATGGCTGACGGACGGGCGTGAATGCCCGCGCGGTTTGTGACGGTTATTATTTGTTCAATCATATAATATCCTCCCCGAAATAAACAAATTGGTCGGAATAACTCATTTCCTGCCATTTCATAATGTTCTGATTGAATTCTTTAGCCGCGTCATAGCCCATTCTTCTCAGCCGTTCGTTCATGGCGGCGGTTTCAACAATAACCGGTACGTTCCTGCCGGGCTTGACAGCGATTTCTATTTTCGGTACGCTGACGCCCAAAAGCTCCATATATTTTCGCTCAATGCCCAGCCTGTCATAGGTTTTATCCGCTTTTTCTTCTTCCAGTTCTATGACAAGCTGCACCTGTTTTTGATCCCGCACCGCTCCTATGCCGAACAGGTGCGTGATGTTGATGATGCCGAGTCCGCGTATCTCCATGTGGTGTCCGATGATCTTGTTCGCCCCGGCGCCAAGCAAAATATTGCCGTTGACGCACCGGACGTCAACCATGTCATCGGCCACGAGCCGGTGTCCGTGCTTGATAAGCTCCAACGCGGCTTCGCTCTTTCCCACACCCGATTCGCCTACGATAAGCACGCCAAGTCCGTACACTTCCATCAGAACGCCGTGGATGCCCTTGCGCGGCGAGAATATGTTCGACAATATGCGGATGAGGCGCGCGACAAATTCGGCGGTGGTCAGGTCCGTCTGTAAGATAGGGCAATGGGCTTCTTCCGCCTTCGCCATAAAGTTGTGGCATGGGATTAATTGATGGGTGAATACACAACAAGGGATCAAATACGAAAAAAGTTGCTGAATTGTCTCGATTTGTTCCGCCTGAATCAGTTTTTCCAGATAGGCGTATTCCCCGCGTCCGAATACCTGTATACGCTGATACGCAAACGATTCGAAAAAGCCGGATAAAGCGAGCCCGGGACGATTCAGATCGGGGTTGACTATTTCTCTACCCAGCCCTTTCCTATCCCCTATGCTGATAAGATTCAGCGAGTTGTGTTCTTTGAAGTCAAGGTTGATAAGATCAAGCACAGTGAATTTTAACTTTGCCATGACGAAAAGTATATAGCAAAAGAAAAAATGTTTCAAGAAAGAGGCTTTTCCAAAAAGCTCCTAGAGATCATATAATCTATTGTCTTGCGAAATTGACATTATGGAGGAATGTCTCCTTCCCCCAGCGGGTCGGCGGATGCGGGGCATACTTGCGGTTATATCCGGCAGCCGCGGTAAACTCGTCCAAAATCTTCGTTTTCATGTTCCGGTCCGCCTGCCGGCAGCGGGAGCCTGTCTCCCGGTCAACGCCTGTTTTTGTCGCAAAGTTAACCTCATTTATCTCTCCGATCCCTCCGCCGGAATGTGTATGTGGGTTAGGTTTTTTATGAGCCAATGCGTCCGCTTGACAAGCTTTATCATGCTATAGTATCATGTATAAAAATAATGAAAGAAAATGGAACAAACAACTACATGCGCATTGAGTCTGCGTATGGTCGCAAATTGCAGGCGCCTGTGGGCGCGACGCCTTTAATAAGGGAACGATTGTAACCATACCTGTTTTGGTGAGGTTTAAGATAGTATGAAATTGTACCATGCCGCGGCGTTTTTTTTCTTGGGGGTAGGTTTTCTGCGCCTGTTTGGATGCCTTTCTTCCAGTGCAATGGCTGACCGTCTTGTCTTGCCAAAACCCGCGCGTGAAATCAGGCTTGCCGATATTGAGAAAGCCGTATCTGAAAATCCGGCGCAAGCGGTGCATCTCATCGGCGTGTACCGCGCCCATTACCTGCAAGACGATGAAACCCGCAAAAAACTCTCTGATTTTTGGGACGCGGCGATACGCGGCCTGAAAACAAATCAGGCGAAAGCCTTTGAAGAAAAGCGCTTCGACGATGCGGTGTCCATGGCGCGTTCTCTGGCGAATTTGGATGTTACGGTTGAAAGCGCCGGTATGGAGCCGGATATTTTGCTTGCCGGCGCCAAAGACAAGCTGGAAAAGGGCGACGATCTGTCGGCGTTTATAACTGCGGTTCATGCCCATGCGCTTAAACCGCTTTCTTTTGATGACGCTCTGATCTTCCTCAATCGCGCCGTAACAGTGAAACAACGGAGAACGGCATCTTATTTCCTTGCCGCGGCAACCGCTTATGCGGATAAACGCGATGAAATTCCGTCCGATGCACGCGCTTACGCGGAGGGAAATGACCAGCCGCGGGATATGATCAAGGGCGTTGCGACCGTGCTTGTCGATCAGGGGACGCATATTGAAAAAGGACGGGCGTACCCGTCAATGATGCTGGGTTCCGCGTTTTTTGTGGATGTGTCCGGCCTTCTCATCACCAACTACCATGTGATTCAGAGCGAGGTTGATCCCACGTATGAAGGGTATTCCCGCATGTATATCCGTATGGGGGATGCGACAAGTCCACGCGCGCCTGCCAAGGTGGTTGGGTATGACAAGGCCATGGATCTTGCGCTTATTAAAACCTCGGTTACGCCGGAATACGTTTTTTCTATTGCGGATTGGGCCGCTCCGGCTGTGGGTGATTCCATCATTGCGATAGGATCGCCGGTTGGTCTTGAAAAAACGGTTACACAGGGTATAGTTTCCGCCGCAGGAAGGCGGCTTCTGCAAATAGGCGACGTAATCCAAATAGACGCCGCAGTCAATCACGGCAATTCGGGAGGACCTGTTCTTGACAAGAACGGCAGGCTTGTCGGCGTTGTATTCGCGGGCGCGGATCAGTATCAGGGCTTGAATTTCGCCATTCCGGCGGAACGGCTTGTCGCCGCGATTCCCGCCCTTATCAAAGGCGGAAAAGCGGAGCGCCCCTGGTTGGGTCTCGCCCTCGCGGAAACCGTCGAAGGCGCGGAAATCATCTATGTCGCGCCTTTTACCCCTGCCGCGGAAATGAATGTTAAAGAAGGCGGCGTCATAGCGTATTTAAATGGAGAGAAGGCGAGCGCATCCCAGGGCGAGCTTATACCCGCGTTGCAGGATGCGCTTTTCTCCACCCAGCCGGGCGAACTGGTGTCATTGGAAACAACTGACGGCGCGCGGTACCTCCTCATGTCCCATGCGCGTCCCGCGCTTCCCTTATCCGAAGCCGCAAAAAAGGATAGCAGGGAACGTATGGCCGGTCCGTTGTTCGGGTTTGTTTTAGCTCCATCTTTAGGAAAGACGTCTACGTATACAGTCAAGAAGGTGATACGCGGTTCCATCGCTGATGACGCCGGACTGTCCAAAAACGATCCCATAACTATACGCGGTTTCTCGGTGATGGAGAAGGAAGGGTACGTATTTATGGATATTGATGTAAAGAAACGCCGTTTGGGATATATGGAGACGTCTATGCGGTTGCCTGCGTATCTTGACACGCCGGATACGTTATAGCGAGGTAAAGATGAAAAATAAATTCAAAAGCATCGTTTTTGATCTAGACGGCACGCTTGTTGACACCATCGCGGACATCGCCTTCTTTATGAACAAGGCGCTGGCATTGCGCGATCTGCCTCTTGTTCCAGAAAAAGACTACAATAGACTCGTTGGGTGGGGCATGAAACAACTTGCCTTTAACGTGTTGCCCCCTGAAATACGGCGGTCTTCGGAGGCCGCCGCGCTTTCCGCCGCGCTCGCCGCAGACGCCACACGTTTTTATGGGGAAATGCCGATCATTAAAACAAAACCGTACGCCGGCATACAGGAACTGCTTGTAGAGGTGAAACGGAGAAAATTCAAGACCGCGGTTCTCAGCAATAAGCCCGATGCAATGGCGCATATCGTGACATGCGGCATGTTCCCGCGGGGATCCTTTGATGTTGTCCGTGGTGAAATAGCCGGGAAACCGCGCAAGCCCGCGCCGGAGCCGGTGTGGGATATCCTTGTAGACCTTGACTCGAGCCCGCGGGATACGGTGTTTCTAGGAGATTCGGAAATTGATATAGAGACTGCGCTTGCATCGGGATGCCATGCGGTAGGCGCGGGATGGGGGTTCCGGGGCGCTGAAACCCTGGTAAAAGCCGGCGCAGAGCGCGTCATTGACAAGCCTTCGGATCTCTTGGAGATACTATGAACATAAACGATCCTCGTGTTGCGGAGAACCTGAGCGGACTATCCGCGACTCTTGCAAAAATAGACGACGCCGAGCTTATCGAGTCCTTTTTGCAATGCCTCCTCACGCCCGCCGAAACAGCGGATATCGCCACTCGCTGGGCTTTGGTCAAAGCTCTGAAGGAGAAGAAAACCCAACGGGAGATAGCGCAGGACCTGGGGCTTTCCCTATGTAAAATTACAAGGGGATCCCGCGAACTCAAGAAGCCGAATTCGGCGTTCCAACGGGTGTTGGATATAGCGGTGGCGAAACCGTAACCGCGCATAGCGGAGTATATTCCGGCTGTATGCGAATCTGCGGTTTGCGCCTGTACTACAGCGACTATCGATAATTACGCCACAATTCTTGCAATGCGGTGGAATCATCAAAAAGAACGCGCCCTGTATCGTCTTGTTTTCACTCCGGCTATTCCGTTGCCGCCGCGCATCCGCAAAGGTCGCGCCTATGACGCTTCCGTTGCGGAAGATCGCTTCCTCCTCTTCCAACCGCCGCCGCCCGCATTGGGAACGCCGCCGCGCGCCGCTCTCAATGCGGGCGCAGTATTCTCGTACGTTCCCGCGCTATTTACTCCCAGCCTCCGGCGCCGCCGGTTTTGGCGCTGTCCAGCGAGACGCTTGCGCCCGCGGTGGCATTGCGTATCCTTTTGGTTGTACCGCTTATATATATGTACACCGCCGCTCCTCCATCGCCTGCCGTGTTGCTCAATACCCCACCGTTAGAGCCGTAGATTGTCCCGCCGGATTTGATAAGGGTATATTGACTTTGTAAATACACCCCGCCTCCATTGCCGCTATATGAAGAAGATCCAGTAGCGGCATTCGCGCTGATCGTTCCGCCAGACATGACGAGACGGCCGCCGTTTGTATTGTCTGTACCGCCTACACCGCCGCCGCTCGTCGCTCTATTCCCGCTGATTGTCCCGCTCGTCATGGTAAACGTGGCGCCGCCGTTTATACCTACGCCGCCGCCGACATACCCGTCACCGGTCGCTCTATTCCCGCTGATCGTCCCTCCGCTCAACGTGAGGGAGCCGGAATACTCGCCATCAACTAAAACGCCGCCGCCGCTGGAGGCGGCGGTATTATTGCTGACTGTCCCGCCTTTAAGCGTAAACGCGCCGCTTCCTATATATATGCCGCCGCCGCTTGTTGACGTATTCCCGCTGATTGCCCCGCCGTTCATAGTAAAAGTACGAACTCCGCTTGAGCTTCCGGTTCCTACGCCGCCGCCGCCCCCTGCGGTATTCCCGCTGATCGTTCCGCCGTTCATGACAAACACGCCGCCTGCGCCTATGGCTACGGCGCCGCCCACATAGCCGGCTGGTACGGTATTCCCGCTGATTGTCCCGCCGTCCATCGTAAAGGTACCGGCGACATACACCCCGCCGCCGCCATAGGCTGCGGTATTGCCGGTAATCTTCGAGCCGTCCTTCATAATGAGGAATCCGCCCGTATTCACCTCAATCAGAGAATCGTTGTTTGAACTGTGGCCTTTGAGGGTAATGTTGGCGTCCAAAACGAGGGTGACGCCCGATTTTATGCTAAAAAGGCGCCCGGCGCCGCTCAAGCTGACCGTTCTTTCGCTTCCGCCGCCGGTTAAGATGACAGTTACAGTTTTGGCGCCATAGCTTAAATCGGTGGGAGCCAGCGATTCATTTCCGGCGATTTCTATAGTGTACGTCCCGTTATGCTGCGCGACCGAAGCGAGCGTTGACAACATTGCGGAAAGCGTCGCATCCGGATCGCGCGGCGTGGCCGCCGCTTCCGCCGTTGATTTCGCGCCCTCCACACCCTCGCTGTCCACGGAACTCACCGCAAAGTAATACGGCGTCCAAGTCGACAAATCGCCGACCGTAAAAGTCGTGTCCGAGGTCTCGCCGCGATACGTTGTTACAGCGTCCGCGGCGGTTCCATAATATATCTTGTATGCCGCCGCATTGGGCGCCGCGCTCCACGACAAGCGTACCGATGTCGCTGAGTCCGCCGCCGCCGTTACGCCGCTTGGAGCGGACGGCGGCGGTAATGTCGCCGCGGACGCGGCCGTTTCCGGCATGCCGCCTTCCTCTCCGTTATAGACGGCGCTCACTTTATAGTAGTAGGTGGCGTCGGGTTCCAGCCCCGTATCGGCATACGATGTCCCCGTACTAACTGTCGCTATCCGCGCGTACTGTCCGCCGCCGCTGGCCGCGCGGTAGACGGCATACGACGACGCGCCGGTGACGGCGCTCCAGTTTACCGCAATACTCTTTGACGACACTGGGGTTGCGGAAGCGACGGGCGGAGCCTTTTTAGTCGTTGCGGACGCAACCGCCGATTGTTCGCCGGCGCCGCTCGCATTGAACGCGGCGACTTTATAGTAGTAGGTGGCGTCGGGTTCCAGCCCCGTATCGGCATACGATGTCCCCGTACTAACTGTCGCTATCCGCGCGTATTGTCCGCCGCCGCTGGCCGCGCGGTAGACGGCATACGACGACGCGCCGGTGACGGCGCTCCAACTCACCGTAATGCCGGTTGACGACTGCGCGACCGCGGAGACCAAAGAAGGCGCGCCCGGTTTAGTCGTCGCGGACGCGGGGGCGGACGCTCCGCTCGCGCGTTTGCCGTCGGCGCTTTGCGCTGTCACTTTGTAGTAGTACGTGACGCCGGGATCCAGCCCCGTGTCAACATACGAGGTCTCCGCAATAGGAGCGCCGCCTCCAATCTGCGAGTACGCGCCGCCGGTTGAGCGGGACACGGCGTACACCGCGCCCGCCGCTACGGCTGACCAACTCACCCTGATGCTGATTGAGGACATCGCCTCCGCCATAACGTTAGAAGGCGGCGCTATCACTTCCGACAGGGCGCAGGTCTCTCCGCCATCTTGAACGACCATTGTACTGTTCTCAATGACGAAGCGGTTGTCGCGCAGGGATATGGCGATAGGAGCCGAGACCGTAAGCTCGCTCGCGCTTCCGCCGCTTGCGAGGGCGAAGGTTATCCGCCTCCCAGTTTCCGGAAGCAGCCTCACGCTCGCAGACGGGGTGTTTTTCGCTAAAAAATCCCCGCCCGCCGTCACAAACGACTCGTTCAGCAACTTTACATTGTATAAATCGTAGCTTGACAGATTTTCGATTACGAAGTTCACCGACGGATCGTTCGCATCGGGATCGCACGCCAAACAAACAAACGCCCCCGCCAAAACCACTGTATAAAAAAAAGAAAAGTGTTTATTCATCTTATATTCTCCTTCACCGCAAAGCGGTTGCTTTTGACCTGTCGCCAAAACCAATATGATACCCAATGGAAATCATGACGGAGTGCATCCGGTACATGGTCCCCTTCTTGCCGGCGTTCTGCTGGTAAAGCAGATCGCCGCTCGTCCCCTTCCCTATCCGCGATCTGCCGCCGTCAAACAAATAGCGGAGGTCGAGGAACAGGATGCCTTGGCCGGCCTTTATCCCCAGATCGACGCCCGCGGCGACGCCTCCAAAGGCTTCAAAGAGAACGTTTCCTTCGCCAAAGCGCGTCCCGTATTCGTCCGTCTGTTTCCACCGGTAGCTCCCCCACGCCATCTTGAGGTAGGGTCCTATGAGCGGCGCTATGAACAGGGATTCGCCCGGCCAAAACGTCGGTTTGAAAAGAAGCGGCGCTATGATATTGGATGCGGTTATCGTCTGCTCGTCGTCCGTATATGACCAGTTCATTTCGCTGAACGAGAAAATGAATTCCGCCTGTATGGACGCCCAGCCGCTCATCTGCCACGCGAACTGCCCCGCGCCGCTGACGGAGACGTTCGGCTCCGTCTCGCCCTCCTGATACAGCATATTGGCCTCCGATATGTCGAACAGGTTCATCACCCCGCCCGCTCTGCCTCCGAAATAGAACCGCTTCTCTTTCCACGAGGCGTCGACGGCGATAAACTCCGCGATCCTCCCGTCCGATTTTCTTATCCGCATGACAGGCGGCCTCGCTACGATTTCCCCGGTTTCGACGGCGTTAGCCTTGACCGTCAACTGGTAAACCGACCTATACAGGTTGACGCTCCCCGAAACGACATACGCCGCGCCTAATTCCCGCCCTATTCTTTTTCGCTCCTCGTCCGAGACGTTGCCGCTCATGTGATACGCCAATTCCTCGGCGATTATCCGCTGGGTCTTTCCTCCGCGCTCAACCTCGCGCAAGCGCTTGTCGATTGTCAGTTCGCGGGACAATTCCCGAATGATATAGTCTGATAGACCCGGATGATCCGACTCGATGTTGGAGACGAACACCGCCGTGTTTTCAGGCAGCCGCCCTTTAATATACGCGGCGATATTTTGAATGGCGGCGTCCAACGCGACCGCCTCCTGCCCGAAGAGCGCTCCGCCCGTCGCCGCCAAGACCAGAACGGCCAGTAATTTTTTCATATTCACCTCTCTTTATGACATGGCGGGCCGCGTTTCGCAGCCCGTCTTTCTCCATCTTTCCATAAAAAGCGCGTCAGGAAACCGCAACGCCTTTCCCGCCGCCCTTGGAAACCCTAAGCCCCGCCGTCTGTACCGGGAGCGCCGGCATGAAGAATATCCGCCTAATACGTCCGGTTGTTGTATGCGAAAAGCGGATGTTTACGCTCCGCCGGCGCCGTCCGCTCCGCCGGCGCGGACGCCTGACGAGAACGCAAAGAATCACCGAAGCGTGAATTTGTAAGCGTCGCCCGCATTTATCGTTATACCCGAATTATAATTAACGCCAGAACTACTTTCGTATACGATGGTATATTTGCCGGGAGATACGGTCCAGGTTTTCGAGCTAAAATACGCGATAACAGCCGTGTCGTAGACGCTTCCATTTTCCGTTGGGCCGCCCCTTCTTATAGTGATAGATTTGCTCGCGCCGCTGTTATTGGAAATCGTTAATGTGGTCGCGCTTGACTTTGCAGTCGCAAAAGCCGCTGTAGATTGTCCGCTCGTATTGCCGCCGTTCTTCGCCGCGATTTTATAATAATACGTCAGCGACCCCGGCACATTCGTATCGGTATAACTCGTTGAACTTGTCAGACCTACGGAGGTATAATCCCCTGCGGCGCCGCTTGCGCGATAGACGATATATTCAGCGGCTCCTTCTACCGAATTCCAGGCCACCCTTATACTCAGTGACGACGACGACGCTGCGGCGCTGACGCCGGACGGAGCCGAAAGCGCGGCTGATCCGGCGCCGCCGTTATCGCCGCAACCGGCAAACGCCATAATTCCGAATGCCAGCGCGGCGCCAAGCATTCCCGTCATAAACAGTTTCTTTTTCATAACTGTCCTCCTAAAAAAAATCGCTTCCTCCATGCGGAGGGAGCCAAGAGGACTAAACGCATTGCAATTCCATCTACAACAGCGTAA
>JAITIK010000055.1 GCA_031279555.1 Treponema sp.
TCACGGCATTGCAGTTGGGAATCCAGTTCTCCGGGGCGGTCACCGCGTCCATCCTCTCCACGCTGGAGCCGATAACCAGTTTCGCGCTGGGGGTGCTGATTCTCGGAGAGGGATATTCCGCAGCCAAGATGATAGGCGTCGTATGCGTGGTGATTGCCGTAATCACGGTCAGCGCAAGAAAATGAAGGCGCTACCGCCAGGCCGGGAAATTCGTGTTTTTGAAGATGAATCGAAACAACCTAAAACCACACGCTTCCCGTCGCGCTTTTGATCTCACGATGCCGCTATTTACGAGTTTCAACGCGTCCGCATAAACCACGGTACAAGGCAAAGACACCAGCGTTTTTTACTACTGCGCGAACACTTTTCGAATTCCCTGCAGGCGGTTTAGCGCCTCGGTCAGCGTCGTTTCGGCTTTTGCGAAATGCAACCGAATCAAATGATTGACCGGCTCCCGGAAAAAACTGGAACCCGGCACAGCGCCTACGCCAACTTTTTCAGCCAAATCCTCGCAAAAATCCAAATCACTTTCATACCTGAACTCCGAAATATCCAACAGAACATAATATGCAGCCTGCGGTTCGTTGAAGGACAAACCGATCCGCCTTAACCCGTCTAAAAACAGCTCGCGTTTAGCTGTATAGGTTTTCAGCAGATCGTCATAATAACTCTGGGGAAATCTCAGTCCGACCAAAGCCGCCTCCTGTAAAGGCGCGGCGGCGCCCACCGTCAGGAAATCGTGTATTTTTCGCGCGATATCGATGATTCCCGGCGGAGCGATGATATAGCCTAACCGCCAGCCCGTAATAGAATATGTTTTAGAAAGCGAGGAACAGGAAATGGTCCGCTCGCGCATGCCCGGCAGAGAGGCTATGTAAGTATGCACATGGGGGGCGTAGACAATGTGCTCATAGACTTCGTCGGTAATCACATACGCGTCATATTGGATGGCGAGCTGGGCGATCAGATCCAGTTCTTCCCGTTTGAAAACTTTGCCGGTGGGATTGGAAGGATTGCAAAGGATCAGCGCCTTCACGCCCTGCCTGAAAGCGGATTTCAGTTCGTCTGGATCAAAATCAAAGGCCGGTGGACGGAGCGGAACATAAACCGGTTCCGCTCCGCTCAGGATCGCGTCAGCGCCGTAGTTCTCATAAAACGGCGAGAACACCGCCACCTTGTCGCCCGGATTGCAGACCGCCAGCATAGCGCACATCATCGCCTCGGTACTGCCGCAGGTGACGACGACCTCCAGGTTCGGGTCGATGGCAAACCCCATATACCGCGACTGCTTCTCCGCCAGCGCCTCCCGGAAATTTTGCGCGCCCCAGGTTATGCTGTACTGGTGAGGCAGTGAAGCAACTTCCGCCAAACGGCCGAGCAGTTCCCTCGGTGGGCTGAAATCCGGGAAACCTTGCGAAAGATTGACGGCGCCGTACTTTTGAGATATACGCGTCATGCGCCGGATCACACTGTCCGTGAAATTGACGGTGCGCTTTGACAATGCTTTCATATTCCCGTTCCAAACGTCTTGCCCACGGTTTCAATGCGTTGGTCAATCACGTGTTTGGCTTTGTGGGTGCTGCGTTCAAGGGTGCCGTTGGGATGGACGTTCACTATGGCTGGCTTGACACCGATACGCGCTTTCAGCGCGTTCACGACGAGTTCGCGGATTTCCGCGCCGGGTTTTTCTGATGTATTTTCCACGTTTACTTCATATTTGCAGGTGTAATTTTCCTCGAAAATGCGAATGGTATATTCGTTGGAAATCTCCGGGAGAGCGCGAATGACGTACTCGATGTCTGACGGATAAACGTTTACCGCGGATACGATGAACATGTCGTCCTTGCGCCCGTCCACGTAAATGCGTCCGTGCGTACGTCCGCATTTGCATGGAGTGAGGTCGATACGGCCGATGTCGCCGGTGCGGAAACGGATGATCGGGCGCGCCTTTTTGCGCAGGGTTGTGAATACAAGCTCGCCGCGCTCGCCCGGAGGTAAAATCTCGCCGGTGTTCAGGTCGGCCGTTTCCACATAAATATGCTCCTCCGCGATATGCAGGCCGTCATGGTATTCGCACTGCGCCGCGCAAGCCCCGAAAATATCGGACAATCCGTAGAAGTCGAAAAGTTCCGCTCCCCAGATATCCGTGATCGCTTTGCGGGTCGCGCCGATAGAACCGCCCATTTCGCCCGCCACGAAAATTTTATTGATGGATAGGTCTTTTTTAGGATCGATGCCTATTTGGAGCGCTTTCTCACCCAATGCGATGATGTAGGAGGGACTGGTCCATATGGCGGTGGCCTGATATGTTTTGAGTACGAACAACAGCCGCTCGGACGGAACAGCCCCGACCCAGATGCACAGGGCGCCGGTTCTCTGCGCGCCGATCACATCGGGGCCGCCCACGTACAGGGCAAAATTCAACGCGTGAACATAACGGTCGTTCGGACGGACGCCCGCCTGCCAGAACCAGCGCGCCTCAGTTTCCTGAAATTCGTCGAAATCCCGCGATGTGAAAGGGGAAAGAGTGGGAACGCCCGTACTGCCGCTGGAGGTGCTGACGAAGATCACGTCTTCCTCCGGCACAGCGGCCAGCTCGCCTAAAAATGAGCCGACTCCCTGGGTGTCACGCTGGGTTTTTTTGTCAATGAACGGGAACTTTCGCAAATCCGCCAGGGCCTTTACATCCTCGTGGCGTACCCCGGCCTCGTCCCAGACGCGCTTGTAGTACGGGCTGTTCGCGTAAGCGTACGCCAACTCCTCCCGCAGGCTTTTAAGCTGCAACGCTTCCAGCCGTTCGCGCGGCATGGTTTCCAATTCTTCGTTCCAATATTTACCGTTTGGCATGGCCCTGATCCTCCTGATATTGTTCTTCGATTTTAAATCGTCCCTGGCGCTTTATGTGGTGCTCTAAATCCTGTGGGCGGCTGGACGCGTGATTGGTTATCCATGTTCCGTTCTCATATTCCCGCAGCCGCCAGAAGCCAACGTCCACAGCTTCCCTGGCTATTTCAACGGTTTCGTCGGTTTTGATGCCCCATCCCGTCGGACATGGGGCCAGCACGTGAATATATTTTGTGCCGGCGATGCCCGAGGCATGTTTTATCTTGCGCATATAGTCGTCCAAGTAACCGACGCTGGCGCTTGCGGCGTAAACAACCCCATTGGCGGCGGCGATTGCCAGCATATCTTTTTTAGGGCGGCGGCTGCCTTTATGCGGCGTTGTCGTGGTTCTCGCACCGTGCGGGGTAAGGCCGCTTTTTTGAATGCCGGTATTCATGTAGGCCTCGTTGTCATAGCAGATGTAGAGTATATTGTCGCCGCGGTCGATGGCGCCCGAAAGCGCCTGCAAACCGATGTCCGCCGTACCGCCGTCTCCGGCGAAGCCGACCACATGTACGTTCTTCACACCGCGCCGCCGCAAGCCGGCCTCGATTCCTGTCATGACGGAAGCGGTAGCCGCAAAAGGCGCGATAAACGCGTTGTTTGTAAAAGCAAGCTGGGGAAAATTAAACCCCACGGCGCTCATACATCCGGCGGGCAGGACGGCCACCGCCCGTTCCCCCAAAACCTTGAGCGCGATGCGGTCCGCCAGACTGCCGCCGCAGCCCGCGCAAGCCTTGTGCCCAAAGAAAAATTCCCGCGTGTCCAAGTCCCGCGCGCTCATAACCATTTCACCCCCGATTCGCCTTGAAGAAGGCTTTCAAATATGCTTACGATCTGGGCAGTTGAAATGTCCCCGCCGCCAAGCCCCCCGATTACGTTCAGTTGCGCCGGAGCGGACGCGCGAACATTGGTGAAAACAGTACCCGCGCCGCCGAAGCTGATATCTTTTTCCAACACGGCGGTCGCTTTTGCGGACGACAAGACCTCGCGAACCCTTTCATCCGGAAACGGGCGCAAATACCGCAGCCTGAGTATCCCCGCCCTCACGCCATGATCTCTCAGCGAGTCGGCTGCCTGGCGGCACAGTCCCGAAACGCTGCCCAGCGTAACCAATATATATTCCGCGTCGCCGCACCGGTAGGCGTCGACCCCACCGGTATAACGGCGGCCGAATATCTCGCTGAACTCGCCCTCGGCCCGGTCGATCACATTCCACGCCCGAAGCATGGCTTCATGGTGCGACCTGTGAAAAGACGCGTTCCACTCGGGTCCCGCTGAAAAGCCGAAACTTCGCGGAGTTTCAAAATCAATCTGATTTTCTCCCGGATCGTAGTCCGGCAAAAAAGCGTTCACTTGCGCCTGTTCCGGGAGATGAACGACCTCATAGGTGTGCGTGAGATGAAACCCGTCCAGATTCACCATGAACGGCGCGCGCACGGAGGGGGCTTCCGCGACGCGGAACGCCGTCAGCGTTAAATCCAAAACCTCCTGCGCGTTCTCCGCGTAAGCCTGTATCCATCCGCTGTCCAACAGGCTCAGGCTGTCACGCTGATCGCCGTATATGTTCCACGGAAGCGCCAGGCTGCGGTTGGCGTTTACCATTACGATTGGGAAACGCCCGCCCGCCGCGTAAGGTAAAACTTCCGCCATGTATAAGAGGCCCTGGCTGCTTGTCGCGGTAAAAGCGCGAACGCCCGCGAGACTCGCCCCCATGGCGGCGCTGAGCGCCGAATGCTCGCTTTCCACATGAATGAATTCCGCGTCCAGGCTCCCGTCTTCGACGAACTCAGACAGCCGCTCGACTATCGTAGTCTGCGGCGTAATGGGATAGGCGGAAATTACCCGCGGTCGCGCCAGACGAACAGCTTCGGCGGCAGCGTCGTTTCCGCTGATGAAGCTACGCATCATCCGGCTCATGCTGCATGGTAATCGCGCCGCGCTTGCAAATCTTGGCGCAAATGCCGCAGCCCTTGCAAAAATCATAATCCACGGAAATTTCAGGAGAAATCGTACCGTCTGGACAATACAAATAACACTGGCCGCAGCGCACACAGCGGTCCATGTCAATCACCGGGCGGATGCTGCGCCAGTCTCCGTTGGGTGAGACCAGGTATCCGGCCTCAAACGCGGTCAGCTCAGGCGCTCTGTCCGGCAGCTGCTTTAACGGCATTCTTGTTCATGTCCCAGAGTTTTTTAGGCATCACCTGTTCGATAGCCCGCTCCAAACAAGTTATTTCGATTCCCAATTTCGCCGCCAGCTTGCCGAGCAAAACGGTGTTCACCGTTGGAAGCCCGAACCGTTCGGCTAGCGCTGACGCGTCCGGCGGCGGGTTGATTAAATCCAAAGTGAAGTCCGGCTCGATAATTTCGCTGCGGTCAACCACGGGCTTATCGTCCAGTTTTGTAAACGCCCTCACCTGAGCGCCGCGCCGTTCCGGGCCAAAGGACGGAAAGGCCAGCGCGTAGCCGCCCTTCCCGACCCAGGCGGCGCCGAGAAGACGGGCGGCGGTGAACGCGCCCTGGCCGCCTCTTCCCTTCCAAAGTACCTGAAGCATGCAAGATCATCCTTTCATTTAAAATTGATTTGAAATTTGAAAAATCGACAGCTATTGTTTCCATCTGAGTAAATATCGCTGCAGCAGGTTAAACATGAAGGTGATGACGGTGACTACGATCCCGATTGTAATCACGCCCGCCAGCGCGCTTGTATAATTGCCGAAATTGGCGTAGTTGTTTACATAGTATCCCAGTCCGCTTCTCGCGCCGATCATCTCGGCGGACGTCAGAAGAATAAAAGATACGGAAAGACCCTGGTTGCATCCGATGAAAATCTGCGGCAGAGCGGCGGGGAGTATGATACGGAACAGCATGGTGAACTTGCCTACACACAGCGTTTTCGCCGAATCAATAATGCGTTTTTCCACATTCAGGACTCCGCTCATGGTACTCGCCAGCACGGGCCAAAAAGAAGCCACCACGATGACAAAAACAGACGCCGCGCGAAAGGTCGGAAGCAGAACAATGGCATATGGGATATATACAATCGGAGAAATAGAACTCAAGAATTTTGATATGTAGCCCGCCGCGGCGCCAATGCGCAGATTCCACCCTAAAAACAAACCGAGCGGAATGGCTATCACGACGGCAATCAGATACCCTCGGAATATCAGTGCCAAAGAATCCCGTATATTGATCAGGGTTTGGCTGAAATCCAAAGTGAATTTTTCCAAAACCGCGCCGGGCGGCGGGAACACCGCCTGTTTAGCGTTGCCTGGCAGATCGAATTTGATGGTGGCCAGCACCCAAAAAATCAAAACCGCAAAAATAACGCCCAGCACGTCCGTAAAAGTACGGCGAAGGCGCCCGTCTTTCACAAGAAATGAAACCGCCAGAATTATAACCTCCAGCACAACCGCTAAAAGGACGGTATAGAGCGGGCGATCCTCAATGCGGTAGGTTTTGTCCGGTATCAGTTGAATCAGGAGCAGCACGATAAACAAAGCGTTTGGGATCGTAAAAATCCGCTTCGGCATCCATTTCATATCGTATACTCCTCATCGGCGGCAACACCGGTGTTCTCATCATAGAATAGAGTCATGAGCTTATTTCGCAAATTGATGTACGAAACCGTTTCCCGAATTGTGGAGTGGATGCGCGGGCGCGGGAAACACACGTCAAACTCGGCGGCGATTTGCCCCGGGCTGTTGGTCAGCATGATAATGCGGTCGGACAGGAAAATCGCCTCGTCAATATCGTGTGTAACAAAGACAACGGTTTTCTTTTTTGAAGGCGTGTCTCCCTCCCACAGCGAAAGCAGCAGATCCTGCATCTTGGAGCGGTTTTTCGCGTCAATCGCGCCGAAAGGCTCATCCATCAAAAGAATGTCGGTGTCCATAGCCAACGCGCGGGCGATAGCGGCGCGCTGCTGCATACCGCCGGACAATTGAAATGGGTATTTGTGCTCAAACCCGGAAAGCCCGACTTTTTTCAAAAAAACATCCGCGACGGCGAAGCGTTCGCTTCGCGGCAAATTCTTTTTGGTTTGCTTTAAGCCGAAAACGATATTTTTGCGCACGGTCATCCAGGGAAACAGTGAATAATGCTGAAAGACCGCGGCGCGGTTTGCCCCCGGGCCGGTTATAGACTGGCCGTCAATGAAAGCGCTGCCGGAAGACGGAAAAATGATTCCCTGCAGCACGCCAAGCAGCGTACTTTTCCCGCACCCGCTGGAACCGATGATGGAGACGAACTCGCCGCCATTCACACTGAACGAAATATCCCTTAAGGCCGTGAATTTGCCGTCCTTGTCCGCATATTCCGCGTGCAGGTTTTTTATTTCTATCTTACTCAAAGCGAACCTCCCCGTCACGCGGCGCGGCATACTTCAAAAATCGGGAACCCGGGATAACGGGTTCCCAATTTTCGGTCATTAGAATGAATCAATTGGCGGACTCAAAGTGTGTTTTCAGGTCTTTGTAAATGCTTTCGTTCGGGTTTTCCGCGATAATCTGCTCTAAAGCGGTCGCGTAGATGCTGGTGTTATAGAGCTTTTCGATGTCATAGTCCACGCCTTGCGTATACCCAAACTCGACGACACCGTTTTTAAGCGTTACGGTAGCTTTTTTATCGGGATCCGGCGCCGATTTCGCGTGGCCGCCGTAAACCTCATATTCAATTTGGGATTTTTCAATGGTAATGTACTTCGAGACATCCTCAATGGTCTTTTCATGATCGTCCTGCGTGAACTTGTATGCCTTGATCAACGCGCGCTCAAAGGCTATATAGGTGTTCGGATTCTTGGCAAGAGCGGCGGTCAGCGCAACCTGGCGGCAGCATGGCTGATCGTGAAACTCCTCTATCTCATTGCAATAGTATACGACGGTGTGTCCCGCCGCCCTGGCGACGGACGCATACGGTGAATAGACCGAAACAGCGTCAATTTCATTACCCGCGAGCGCGTTATAGGCGTCCTTCTGGCTGTCAAAATAGACGACATTGACCCTGTCGGCGCCCGTGCCGATTTCAAGCCCCGTCTTTTTCAGAAGAACGAGCAGTTCATAATCCTGAACACTGTTTTTGACGGAAGCGACGTTGCGCCCTTTCAGAACCGTTATGTCGCCTTCCTTAAATCCCGCGGGGACCAGGTCTGATTTGATAACATAGCCGTGGCCGTTGGTCATGGCGCCGCCAAAGATCGTGATATCGTGCTTCGCCGCTTGATTGGTGATGGTCGGGACGGAGCCGATGAAGGCGGCGTCAAGCTGTCCGCCTTCAAGGCCGGCGACAAGCTCGCCGGCGCTGGCGAATTGCGTCAACGTAACTGTCAGCCCTTCTTCTTTAAAAAAGCTCTCTTCAGCGGCCACAAAAGCGAGAAGGTGAGCGGTGGAATTCAGGTGACCCAGTGCGAAGGTCGTTTTTTCCGGCGCGACCTTATTCGGGGATGAATCGCTCGCGCTTGAGCTGCGGACGAATAAAAACGACAGGGAGAGCGCGGTAAGAACCAAAGCAGAGATGATTTTTTTCATTAGTGAACATTCCTTTCTAAATTTTTTGGGTCAAACGGCACGGCAATGGCAAATTCAATATCGTTCCGGTAGAACTGACCAATTATATGTATTACGTATAATCCCTCCCAGATACGCCCATTTCTAAAAATATATCTTCCATATATTTTTAATATGATTTAAAAATAACATATTGCTCATCGACTGTCAAGTCCATTTTTTTGCAGCCTCCGGGGCAACGGCGTTTACTTGTGAACCCTCGATAGAAGCAAATACAATAAGGAAGCGCTGATTAAATCGCCAAAACGAATTTGGCCGTTTTGAAACGCAGACCCTATCAGGATTTTAGTCGTTACCCTTTAGGCCTCTGACCATAAATCAGCCTTTCCATAATATTGCCCCCGCGCCGGGCTCTTTGCGCAGATTTGACAAAACCGCGCTTCCAGTTTTGACACAACGTCAATAGACTTTATTCATGGTCAACAATAAAATATACAAGGAGGAAAAAGCATGAAAAAAACGGTTATCTTCACAATTATCACCGCGGCTGCGATGCTCGCCTTCACGGGATGCGTCCTGGCGGATACTGCGCAGGCAAGCCCCATCACGGTCGTGTCGCGCGAGGACGGCTCCGGGACCAGGGGTGCGTTCATCGAGCTGTTCGGCGTTCAGGACTCGGATAAGGTCGACAGAACGACCGACAACGCTGAAATAACGAACAACACGGCGGTAATGATGACATCCATCGCCGGCAGCGAGAGTTCGATCGGATTCATATCGCTCGGCTCGCTGAACAACACGGTCAAAGCGCTGAAAATCGACGGCGCCGAGGCTACGGTCGATAATATCAA
The DNA here is from genome assembly GCA_031279555.1 of Treponema sp. Lineage (GTDB taxonomy): Bacteria > Spirochaetota > Spirochaetia > Treponematales > Breznakiellaceae > JAIRKH01. The sequence continues at coordinate 9,242 of JAITIK010000055.1, forward strand.
CAGCGGAAAGTACACCATCTCGCGCCCGTTTTTAATCGCCACAAAAAGCGAAGTCAGCCGCGACGCGGCGAATTTCATAGACTTCCTGATGAGTTCGAACGGACAGGACGTCATCGAAAAAAACGGCTACATTCGGGTGAAAGACAACGGTCCGTTTAGCGGCGCCAAAAGCTCTGGCAAGATAGTGGTGGCCGGTTCGTCGTCCGTCACGCCGGTCATGGAAAAGCTGAAGGAAGCCTACGTGAAGCTCAATCCGGAAGCTAACATCGAAATCCAGCAGAGCGATTCATCTACGGGCATAAACGCCGCCATATCCGGCATCTGCGACATAGGCATGGCCTCGCGCGAACTCAAATCGAGCGAGATTGAGAAGGGGCTTGCCGGCGAG
>JAITIK010000097.1 GCA_031279555.1 Treponema sp.
TCGGCGCATTGTAAAACCCATTCGGATGTGCTATTATGTTCGAGCCTTAAAACATTTGTGCTTTTCATTGTAGCATGGGAACGGGCGAAATACAAACGTTTTGAGAGCAAAAATTTTAAAGAGTCCTTTTCATTCATTGGGCGGGCCCCGTGGCTGATGCTGTTCCCTGGCGCCGCGCTCTGCGCCTTTTCAGTTCTGTTCAACCGCGTCGGCGACGCGCTTCACGACCTGCTTGACCCTCACTATGCCGGAAGTGAACTCGAATGACAGAACAATTGAGAATTGAGCGGCTCACGGTATCCTTTTCCCTTGACGACTCGACGGTTGAAGCCGTAAACAGCGCCGGCCTCACCATTCCCCGCAAAGCCTGCTGCGGACTCATCGGCGAAACCGGGTGCGGAAAATCTGTTTTGGGGCAGGCGATACTCGGATTGCTGCCGCGAAACGCAACCGTCAGAGGACATATCTATTTTGAGGGACAGGATTTGGCGCATTTGCCTTCGCGGCAGTTCCGAAGTTTACGCGGCCGCGAAATCGCTCTAATCGCGCAAAACCCGGCCGAGGCGCTTGACCCGCTTATGACGAATGGAAAGCAGATATTGGAGTCCATCACGCTGAACACGCGCAAACACGGTTCGGACGCCAAAGAAACGGCCAAAGCCCTGCTGCGTTCGCTCCGCTTTGCCGACCCGGAGGATTGCATGAACGCATATCCTCATGAGTTAAGCGGCGGCATGAAGCAACGTGTGCTGGCGGCAATGGGCATGAGCGGAACCCCGAAGCTTCTCATTGCGGACGAGCCCACAAAGGGCCTTGATCCACTTGCACGAGGGCAGGTCGTCGGTACGCTGCGCACATTTATACGGGCGACGGGCGCCGCCTCTTTGATTATCACGCACGATTTGGAACTCGCGCGAAATATTTGCGATTATACAGCCGTCATGTACGCAGGGGAGATTGTGGAAACCGGCGAAGCGCGGGAGGTGTTTTTTGCCCCAAAACATCCTTACACACAGGCGCTTATCGCGTCAGAACCCAAAAACGGGCTGCATCCGATTCCGGGCGACAGCATAAATTTGTCGAACTTGCCCATAGGTTGCCCGTTTTTTCTCCGTTGCGCCAAGGCGGTGGAATGTTCGCGCGGCGAAACCGAGCGCCCGGATTTGAGCGGAGGAACTCATCAAGCGAGGTGCTTTCTGTCATGATTGCGATAAAAAATCTTTCGGTCAGCTATTCGGCAGGCTTAATGAAAAAGAAGCGACGCTCTATTTTAGAGGATGTGTCCTTTGACATACAGGACGGCGAGACTTTGGCGCTGATCGGCGAAAGCGGCTGTGGAAAAAGCACGCTTGCGAAAGCGGTTTTGAGGCTGATTCCCTGCGATTCGGGCGATGTACGCCTAAATGGTGTAAATCTGTCCCAATTGCGGAGGGGGCCTCTCCGTGTGTATCGCAAAGACATGCAGATCATTTTTCAGAACCCGGAAAGCGCGCTGAACCCTCGAATGAGGATTTATGACAGCATTGCGGAAATGCTCCGAATCCATCGCCTGTGCGCGCCGCGCGGACAGGATGAGCGGGCGCGGGTCATGGCGTTGACGGAGATGGTCGGGCTTGGCGCGGAACATCTTCGCCGTTATCCTCATGAATTGTCCGGAGGGCAAGTGCAGCGCGCGGTATTGGCGAGGATTTTAAGCGTCCGCCCTAAATTTTTGATAGCGGATGAGCCAACATCCATGCTGGACGTCTCCGTACAGGCCCAGATTTTGTCGCTCCTGCGTCGGACACAGGCGAAAAACAGGCACGCTTGCCTGTTCATATCCCACGACTTGGATGTCGTTCGCATCATCAGTGACAGAATCGTCGTCTTGCATGAAGGGCGGATCGTGGAAACAGGCGTAACCGACCGGGTTTTGGACAATCCGCAGCATGAATACACAAGCTCGCTGATCCGACAATTTTCACAGGGATATGTGGAGGGATAACGTTATTGTTCATAAAATCCCGGAAACTCGTAAAAAGCGCGAGTGAAGATGACGTTGTTGAAGCCACCAAAGCGGCTCGCGCGAACGAATTCGTATCCTTGATGCCGGACGGGTACAACACGGTGGTCGGCGAGCGTGGCGCACAGTTTTCAGGCGGGCAGCGCCAACGCGTCGCCATAGCGCGGACTTTTTTGAGAAACGCGCCGGATATGAACACAAAGCGAAACGCGGTTGGTTTCGCGATCCTCGCGGCGGTGTGCTACGGGCTCGGCGCTCCCGCAGCGAAGCTGATGCTTGCGGATGTCTCTCCTTATGTCATGGCCGCCGCGCTGTATCTCGGCGCGGGATTTGGGATGCTTGCTGTTAGTGTGCATTTAGAAAACCTGTCTTTCAGAGTGCGGGTTTCCTGTTATTGCGTATCCGGAAAACCCGTCTTCCGGAGGGCGGGTTTCGGCAGGCGCGGTTTTCCGGGAATCCGGGCTTAGGCGGGGCGTCACCGCTCCGGGCCGCGCTCTTTTTGCGGCGGCTCTGCGCGAAAGGTCACGCCTCGGAAATGCCCGGCGTCGAGTATATAATCGCCGTTTTGCCAACATTTTTCCACAAGCCGCTCGGCCTCATACCGGCTTGCGGCTTCCGCTTCGACTTCCGGCTGTAATTTCTCGGTGATGGTCACTTTGTAGGTTTTCATTGAGCAAACGCCTCCTGTAATTTGATTTTGAACACAAAAAAGGCGCTCACTTTTTCATGAACGCCTTGACGTTAAAAAACCGAATCGCGTTTATTCTGCCGGTATATATTCGTTATCCTCCTTGCCGGAGCCGCGCTTGACGAGCAGCCCCGCGCCCACCATCTCGCGGATTATCGCGTAAGCCCGCGTTTGCTTGATTCCGAGAATATCCTGTACGTTTTCATTAGTGACGGCGCCGTTGCTCCGCAAATAATCCAATATGGCCGAGTGTTGTTTGTTTGGCTTATGGGCGGAGCGGAGCGGGCGGGCGTGGTTCATGTTCGGCAATGTCAGCGCGAACGCGCCGTGGGTCGCGGTGATTTCAGGCTTGACCTCAAAATCCTCGTAATACTGCATGATAAGCCGCAAGCCCGTACCATACGCCTCAATGTGTTTCAGGCGGTAAAACACGTTCGCCAGCTTTTCGTTGCGAGGCTGTGAAACGCCCACAAACAAGTCCTCCGTCCGCAGACCGGGCATCAGGCCGCCCAGCGAAACGAACTCCATGCGGTCGTCATAAACGTTGACGATAATACTGCCGGAAAAGCTGTAATCGCGGTGAATAATCGCGTTCAGCATAGCCTCGCGCACGGCAATCTCCGGGTAATCGTACTGCTCCACGCGGTCAAGCCCCGAAAGGTTGGCGAAGAGATTGTTCGACAGGCTGAGAAAATCAAAAGCCGAGCGCATTTGTCGCAGGACGGAACCCTCAATCTCCTTGCGCGTCTTAAACTCGCCTTTTTTTGTACCGTTGAACACGGCGAATTTGATCGTATGGGCGCATTGGTCGGACAACAGAAGCCCCAGATTGGTATACAGGCCGTCCGCGCCGATAATGCCCAGCGTCCGCATCCGGCTCTCCCCAAACGCCACGCCGCAGCGCTCAAATTCGTCGGCGGCCTCCCGGAACGTCAATCCCTGCGTCAGCGAACGGGCGGTTTCAAACCTGTCGCCGTCCGTCAGCTTAATCATCGCGCGGATTTGCTCAAAGCTGGCGGGAACACTGGATGCGCCCTGACGGACGTAAACGCCGGAGGGTTTCAAGCCTTTTTCCGGCAGGAAGTAGGGCTTGTGCGTTCCCTCGCTCACCGTGACAGCAATGCCGCTTTCGCTCATCTCGTAGCGGACGAACATGGTCACGTCCGGCAGCAATCCGTCGCGTATGCTGTTGGTAATCCGCGTCAGAGTGCCGTCCATATCGGGGGTGGGATAGACATTTCCCTCATTGTCGCGCCCAACGTAAATCACGCCGCCACCCGAATTGGCAAAGGCCATTACCGCTTTTTTGATGTCGTCAGTGTATTCCCGCTTGAATTCGATATTGTTGGTTTCGCGCATTTATTTCACCTCTGTTTCACTTTTCACGATCATATCACTTTATTTCGCTGTTGTCAAGTGAAATAGTGAAATGAATCGAAACATAAATATTTTTCATCTCGCATAACTCCTTTCCTGCCGCCTGTTCCGCTGCCAACGCTCGAAACCGGCCTTTGCCGTGGAATACACCGTGGCGGCGGCTTTTTTCGCCGTGTTCGCCAGATAGTCCGCCCTTTGACATTTGCGCTTGTGTTCGTCGTCCTTTTGGGCGAAGTAGGGGCTTTGCAGAAACGCGGCAATCATGGCGTCTGGGTCGGCATTGCGCCAGTAGGCCAGCTTATTCAAAAAGGCTTGGTCGTCGCTGCTCTCGTTGCCGTACCGCCGCTGCCCCGCCCATAGCGCCGCGAACACCTTATCGCGTTCCAAGCCTGTACGCAGGAAACGCTCCTGTTCGGCGGTGGAGACGGATACGGGCGGGAGAACATAGGCTACATTCCGCGCCGGGGGAGTATACGAACAGGTGCAGACCGCTCCCGCTGGGGCTGACCTCGGTGTAGGTGCCAAGCAATCCCACAATCTCCCGCGCTTCCGGCGTGGCGCGTATGCCCCACGCCACCCAGTTTGGCCGCCGCGTGAGCGGCGATGGTATGTTGTCGTATAAATGCGGCATTGTGTCCCTCCATTCAATAGAAAAAGCCGCCCGGTTTTAGCCGGACGGCTATGTAACAGTATTTATACTGCTCGTTAAATAATATTTATAAGGGTTATTCGCACAGCCAATCCGCTGTGTTTTTCACCTTTATGCCCTCGTAGCTTTCTACAAAGGTCTTGTCGTTTGTGATAATCAATTTTTCATAATTGTCCTGTATTGCCGAAAGCGGCGCAAGCTCACGCGCCAAGGTTTCAGCATCGCCCAATGCTTCACAAACCTGAATATACATCTTATGACTTGCCTTTTCCGCGATGAAATCAACCTCTTTTTCGTCCACCTTGCCGATAAATACTTCATACCCGCGCCGTTTCAGCTCTAAAAATACGGCATTCTCCAAAATATGTCCCCTGTCAACATCCCGATAGCCCAAAAGCATATTCCGCAGGCCAATATCAACAATATAGTATTTGCCAAGCGTTTTGAGCAAATTTTTACCCTTCACGTCATAACGCCGCGCTTCATAGAAAACATACGCTTTTTCTAACGCTCCGATATAATTTTCAATGGTGCTTGCGGCAGGCGCTTTCTTTGTGCTTTCCATGCGTTTCTCGCTGACAAGACTATTTGCGATAGAGTTAGAGGAAGTGGAATTTCCCACGTTATCAGCCAAAAACACAACGATTTTCTGCAAAAGTTCCTCATCTTTTATTTTGTTTTTGGCGATAACATCCTTTACAATGACGGTATTATAAATCCCGTCCAAAACATCGTTAATTCTATCGACATTCTCGCCAAGCTCCACAATAGAGGGAAAACCGCCGTATTTCAGATGGTCTTGAAAGGCTTTATCACTTCTTTCTATGCCATGAAAATCTAAATACTCTTTGTATGACAGCGGATAAAGCTCGATTTCAACATACCGCCCCGATATGAGCGTTGAAAGCTCGCTTGATAAAAGCCTTGCGTTTGAGCCCGTGATATAAATGTCGCAGTCAAAGTCAACCTTGAATGAATTGACCGCCTTTTCCCAGCCGATTACATTCTGCGGCTCGTCAATTAGCAGGTAAGTTTTTCCGTTTTCTGGGATATGCCCGGCAACATAGTCGTAGAAAAGGTTGTAATCGGTTATATCCCGATACCTCATGCTCTCAAAATTGATACGAATGACATTTCTGTTTGGTATTTTGCGCTTTTTCAATTCTTCGGCAAAGAGCTTCAGCAAGGTGGATTTGCCGCACCTGCGAACTCCGACAATTACCTTAATAACCTCTTTATCAAGAAATTCCAGCAGCGTGTTTAGATAGCTTTGGCGATTTTTCATACTCTGTTCACCTCGCCGTTTATATTACCACAATCAAAATCCAATGTCAATAGTTTTGAGTTTCAAACTCAAAAACTCTTTAAATTTATGCGGTTTTTAATTTCAAACTATAAAATATATTCGGTTGGGGTCTGTACGGCAACCACAGCCGCCCCTTGTTCGTGTCACCAAGGGACGGCTGTTTTCCGCCTACCGTTCCATATCTCGTCCCCGCCGCGGCGGCTCCGTGTCGTCACGCTCGTCCGGTTCGGTCTCGAATACCTGATGGTCTTTCTCGTCCGGTTTCAGGAGGACGTTCAGTTCTTTCAGCCGCGCCGACTTCTCCCGGTACTCCGCTTCCTGCGGGAATGGCCTGTCAACCTCGCCCTTGGCCGTTTCCGCCTGCTCCCGCGTTGACGCGAGATTGGCTTCAAGACGGCGTATGGCTTCGTCAAAACCTTCCAAGGCGTTGTCGAGGCGGGTGAGGTTGCCGTGGATGTCCGTACCCAGCTTGACCGTGTGGGTAAGAGCGCCCTTCAATTCGATCCGGTATTCCTTGCCGAAGGTGTCGAAGGAGAGCGTCATGCCGAAGCCGCGATAGTTTCCCGGCGGGGCCGGGTCGGGGGAGGTCATGGCCTTGCAAGCCTCGATAATCGCCTTGCCCGCTTCGGCTTTTTCGGCATAAAAAACCCCGCCGATTGTCATGGGCGGGAACCGGGCTTTGTCCGATGGGTGTTTGGCTACGGTTTCTGTGTCTGCCCTGTACCCGGCGATGCGCTCCGTCAGCCGCTTGATCTCCCGGGGGGGGGGTATTCCTTGAGGATTTTGTCCTCCAAGGCATACCGCCGGCTCAGGTGGCTTGCGTGGAGGATTTTCAGCCTGCCCACGTCCGATTCAATTTTGGCTCCGTCCAACATTCGGCTTCGCCTCATTCCTCCGTTCGCCCGAGGCTCACATCGCTGTCCTGTTTTACACTGCGGCTAAAGCCGCGTAAAACAGGCAATTTTGAAGCGCCAAAGGCGCACTTCAATTGTTGAACGGATGTTTTGAGGGGACAAGGGCTTTGCCCGCCGCCCCTCAAAACATAGGCGCCGGTGGGGGATTGCACCCGCCACCGGCAGCTTGGGAAGGCGGAACCCGCCGCCTGTAGAGGCGGGGGACCGGTGCCGTCGTTCAATACCTCGCAACAATGCGTTCATGCTGTTTGGATGGGCAGGGGCGCCATATGAACCTTATAATAACGCACGGAGAGTGTCCCGTCCACTCCGTTCCGACGAAATCCCATCCGTTTGGACATTTTTTTGTTACTATTCAAACCCCACGCAATTTTGCGCACGAAGACATTGAGCGCGGTGGTCATATTCATTCCGAGTTCGGAGAACAGAATTTCAGCCTGTTCCTTCAACGCCTTGTCCATGCGGATACTGAGATTTGTCGTTTCGCCGTTCATAGAATCCCCCCTTTCACATCGGTATAGGTATCATGGCACATAATATGCGTGTGATTGGGCGAAGCAAAAGTTACAGTTCAGAGGCGGTCGGCCTTGGGCTTGGTAATCCTCTCCGATCTTCGCAACGCCGCAATCACGGCGAAGGGGTGCGTTCCTCGCAATGACGGAGAGAGGGATTCTTCCCGGTAATTGTTGCGCCGGCGCCATGGGTCCGAACCGTAACGGCGTATGTTTCGAGTATTGTCCGTATTGCATGAAACGAATCCTTGAATAATCGTGGCAGCGGTTGTATAATGCAGTTAAGACAAGGGGCTTGGGAAAAGGAAGTTTATATAAAGGATGTGGTCAAACGTGATTTATACAATTGAGCAAATAAAAGAAAAAATAGCGCCAATTGCACGAAGATACCATATTCCGGCAATCTATGTTTTTGGTTCATACGCGCGAGGTCAAGCCACCGACGCTTCCGACTTGGATATTATAATCGACCGCACGGGATCGACAATTCGCAGCCTTATCGACATGGGTTCCTTGTATTGCGACTTGAACGAGAGTTTCAATATGGAGGTGGATTTGATTACGGTTGATGCGCTGGATCAGCCGGAGGTCGAAAGACGAACGCCCGGTTTCAAGGAACTTCTGCGCGAGGAAAGAGTGATAATATATGAACAATAGCGACATTCAGCGTATCCGGCATATTAAGAGCTACTGCGAGGATATTGCAGACGCCATAAAGCGTTTTGGCGACGCCTACGATGTCTTTGAGGAAAATATTCATTATGCGAATTCGGTTTCCATGAGCATGATGCAAATCGGCGAGCTCAGCGCCGGGCTTTCGGATCCGTTCAAAGATCAAACCCGTAATCAGATACTGTGGACGCCGATGAAAGCTATGCGGAACATGTTCGCTCACGCCTACGCCTCAATGAATAAAGCCGTGATTTGGGAAACGGCAACCAAAGACATTCCCGTTTTGTTGCGCTTTTGCGAAAACATATTGGAAAAAGACGCGAGCCTTGCCGCCGCAGAAAAAACGCTCGCGGAGAAGGCCCCGCCAATCGGGCTTGCGCCACGTCGGTAACCCGCGGCTTTGCAAAACATCCGGAAAAAACCGTCTGTTTATTGCATATCCGACAATTATGCGGTATACTAAACTCAATGTCCCCACCCGGATGCTTCAATCAAAACCACTCAATGCGTCGCATTTGCCTTCGCAGGGATACCGCTGCAACAGTGCGATAAAGGGATACCGATATGAATATTTACGACATAGCCAAGGAGGCGGGGGTTTCGATTTCGACGGTTTCACGCGTGCTGAACAACAAGACCAACGTCCGGGCCGACACGAGGAAAAAGGTCGAGCTCGTTTTGGAGAAGCACAATTACGCTCCCAGCAGCATTGCGCGGGGCTTGGTTTCCAAGAGCCTCGACACCGTGGGGATCCTGACGATTGACATACGCGTGCCGCATTACGCAGAAACGGCGTATATTCTGGAGCGGGAGCTGTACAAGCTGGGCTATAACGCCATCCTGTGCAATACGGGCGGCAAGCCGGAAAACGGAATCGATTATATCACCACGCTCATGCAGACGGGCGTTCGCGGAATCATCCTCATCGGCTCCGTATTTCAAAACAAGTACATCGAAACCTCGCTGATCAACAGCTTTTCGAACGTCCCCTTCATTGTAATGAACTCCCAACTTCACGCGGACAACATCTATTCCGTCATGTTCAATCAAGAACGCGGCGTGGCGCTCTGCCTCGATCATCTCGCGGAGAAGGGGCATAGGGACATCCTCTACGTGCAGGATGCGGAAACCTTCAGCGGCGCCAACAAGGCTTCCGCTTTCATCAAGCTGAGCGAGGAAAGAGGCGTCGCGGACGCCGCGAGCCGGCTGTTCAAGACGAGCCGCGGCGCTGTGGGCGGCCGGGAGGTCATAGACCGCATCATCGAATCCGGGCAAAGCTTCACGGCCATCGTGTTCGGCGACGATCTCACCGCCATCGGCGGTATGCAGCGGCTGCACGAGCTGCGCTTCAAGATCCCGGACAACGTCGCGATCATCGGATGGAACAATACGAAGAGCTCCACCCTCTGCGTTCCCTATCTCACCACCGTTGACAACCAGAATGAAATGATCGGGGTGATCAGCGTCAAGCTTCTGGAAAACGTCCTCGCCGGCGGCAAGGTTTCGCGGAATATCTCAATCGATTCGAGCCTGATTGTGCGCGACAGCACCTGAGCGGCAAGCAACAAATATATCTATAATTTGCATTTACACTTTACTCCGGGCCGATTGTGCGGTAATATTATCTGTATAAACCGAAAGGAGAAAGAATCTATGCCGCTTCTGATACTGGCCGCTCTCGTAGTTATCGTTCTCATGCTCTACATCGCCCTCGGCGGCAAGGAGGGCGCCCCCACCATCAGCCTGAACAAGATCTTCGAGTTTATCAACCCGAAACCCCCCGCCGAGGCCGCCGAGGCCGCGCAGGACGGAAACGCGGCGGAAGCCGTTGCGCCCGAAGCGTCCGCTGCGGCGTCCGAAACGGCTGCTACGCCCGAAGCGTCCGCTGCGGCATCCGAAACGGTTGCCGCGTCCACAGCGCCCGCGTCCGCGTCCGAAACGGCTGCGGCATCCGCGCCCACGTCCGAAACGGCTACGGCATCCGCGCCCGCGGCGCCCGAGGGCCGGACGGAAGCGGCCAAGGACGGCGAGGCGGCGGAAGAGGCGGCCTTTGCCTCGATGGAGGAGCTCACCGAATTCTACAGAAAAGAGGCCGAGCGTCTTACGGGCATCAAGCACTGAGGCTGCGGCGCGGCC
>JAITIK010000167.1 GCA_031279555.1 Treponema sp.
CCGAATTGAAAAATCCTCGCGCAGGCCGCAGGGCTTGGATTGGAATAACCGTGGATCAACCCCGAGTCAACCACGAAAATATCCCCTTGATCTCCCTCTTCTGATTTTCCATTGACAACCGCTTCCAAACTTCCCTTGAGGATATACACGATTTCAACATGAGGATGCCAATGGAAAGGAAACCAGAAGCCTGGTTTTTCGCTGTCCCACGCGATAAAGGGGAAAGAGCGGTCGAGGCGTTTTTCTTTTTCATAAAAGGGGAGACATTCCATAACGCTTAGAGGTATTTCACCAGATTCTCCATTTCGATCACAAAGGAGCCGTCGTTGGGGAAACCCGGCGCGGATTCTCCACCGTCCTCGTCCCAGCCCGCCGCCATCATTGCCGCGGCAAGGAGGAGTCCGGCGTTTCCCGGCAGGTATAGGGGCAAGTCGTTGTTTCCGGTCTGTTTGTTGTGTCCATTGGAAAGATAAGTGTTTTTGGGTTTCTCCATGAGGAGGAGCCGCAGCGCGTCCTCCCTCCGTCCCAGACGGGCCGCGCACATGGAAAGCATGGGGAAGTCCCAACCGTAGAAAGTGTCCATATCCCAGACCGCAAGCGCCTTGTCTAAGGTAGCGGACATGATCGCGGGATCAACCGCTTTGCTGTTCAGGACGCCGTACATGGCGAGCATTGAAGGATGATCGGCGTGGAAAGGCATTTTGGCAAACGTATCAGGGCAATGTTCATGCGCAAGGTACACGCCGTCTTTTTGCGCGGGAAGGGCGATCCTGTCTGCGACATGTCCAAAACGGGGCGGTTCTCCCAGCCGCTGAAGCCAGACATCGGCTTGGCGCAAACCCCAGCGGAAATATTCGATCTCATACGCCGCGTTTAGGACGATTGCGGGATCATGCCGTTCCTGAGCCGGAATATAGGGCGGACCCAACACGTAACGTCCGCCGTCCCAATGCAGGAAGCTCGCCATAAACTCCGCCGTTTCTGCAATAACATCCCGGTATTCCGCAAGAAAATCCTTTCCTTCCCCGGCGCGGCGGCAGAGTTCCGCAAGCATGATCGGGTGCGGCTGCTGCCAGATCAACAGAACCGCTATTGAAGACGGCGTGTTGTACGCGGTGGGATCGCACATTTTAGGCCACCTCGCGCCCCGGTAGCCTTGTGAAGCGGCTATTCTCCGCGCCGCAGGCAGTATGGTCTTGTAATAGGCGAGGCTTTTTTTCAATTCTTCTTTCCTGCCCCACAGCGCGAAATGCGCCGCATGCCAATAGTACATTTCAAAATGAAATTTGCCATACCAACTGTTGCACGCAAGCCCTGTTTCCGCCGGAGGCAGCCTCCCCCGGCTTTGAATTGCCGTGAGATACTGGGACAACGCGATACGCCGCTCAAGCTCATAAGCGCGGCTGTCGGAGGATTGGGAGAGATCGAGCGCGCCGCCCCGCGTCCAGTACTGTTCCCAAAACGCCATGCACGCGGTTTTCGCCTCGTCAAAACAAGGGGGGCTGGATTGACACGGCAACGGGCGCAATAGCGGACGCGGTAACGTTTGGTTTTCGTCAAGCGACGCCATTGCGGGGATGTGACACGGCTCAAAGCGGAAGGCAATATCCAGCGTTTCAGCGCGTGGCGCGCAGCGCGGCGTAAAAACCGCGGTATGGATGTCTTCACGGAACCTCACGTCAACGCCGGCGCTAACGGCGGCCACGTGATACCGCGCGCCATCCATCTCGCGCTCAAACATAAAAACGCCGTCCGCTTTTCTGCTGAAACTGGTCTTATGCAAGAGGGGAGCGGTGAAATCAGCGGCGCTTTTTTTGTGGCTGCCGTAAGGAAAATGCAACACGACGCGCAATTTTCCCGCTTTGATTAACGGCGAGGCGGAACGCACATACACAGCGTCTTCTTCGGGATGCACAAACGTTTCTGTTGCAACCGGTACGCCGTCAATGATGAATTCAGAATACAAGACGCCTTCCCAGATATTCAAGCGCTGTTTAAGCGGTTTTGTATTGTCAAAAGAAAGGATCGCGCCCTCAAGTTCAAAAGCGATTCTTCCCACATGAAACTTATGGGCGTTTTGGCGCAATCCCCGGAACGCCGTTTCTTGCCCCGTTTCATCCACTGCGTAGCCAACATTCCTGCCCCACGTGTCAAAAGGCTCGAAGCGCAACAGAGAGTCGTCTTTGGGAGCGCCGGCGTAGGAGTGCCAACCCCACTCGGACATGGTGCAGAGGGGAAAAGCTTCCGCTCCGGCGGCGTATTCAGCGGAAAACGTCTGCAAGCCGGTAAAATCCGCGGTAAAACAGAATGCGCCGTTTCCCACAGAAAGAGGAGCTTCTTTCTCGATTTTTGTATACACGGGACTATGACGGGTTAAAAGGGAGCGTCTGTCTATCAATTAAGCGCATCCCCCCATAGGCCGTCGGCGGAAGTTTTGGCGCACATTTCATCAAACAGGGAACGGGCGTCAGACAGCGATACGTTTTGTATCGCCGAATCATGGGAGAAAATCCGGAACGCTTTTTCCCGATCATGTTCAAACACCGCTTCAACAATCCCCTCCTGCGCCAAGACATGGGGCGTCACCAGCGCCCGCACATCAACCGGCAGACCTTCGCTCGCCAGCGGCTGAACATCGTCACGAGAAAAGGCGGCGTTGGTTTCCACCACCGCTTCACGGGGCAGATCGGGCATCTGTCCGCGGTTGGGCATGTTCACGTTGGTGACAAGGTTCCCCAAACCAACGAGGGACTTTACAATGGCTATGCCTTCTTCTCCGGACTTGACAGGCTTCATGGCGGCGGCGCCTTCAATATAGGCGTTCGCCAGTTTTTTCAACTTCTCTTGGTTGCGTATCCGCCATGATACGGGCGTAAGGGCGAAACCCCAGCTTTCCACCTGCGCGGGATTCGCAAGATACCACGAATGAGGGCAGAATTCCGCAAGATGACGGTCACCCGCTGCGGCGATCAAACCGTAACGGCGGAAAAGATCCATTTTGACCCGCTCGGCGGAAGAAAAGTATTTCAGCCTGACCGCTTCATCCGGATCTTCCCCGCCGGTTCCTCCCGCCGCAAAGGTGGTCGCGGCGCCCGCGTCCCTGAAACCGGAGGCGGCGTATGTATCCACAAATTGTTTGTAATACGGGAGAATATCAATGCCCTTCCATGAAGCCTTGTCGATCCATGTAAAATGATTGATCCCCAGCACGCGGGTTGTAATGTCTTCCCGTTTTATGCCGCCTCCTGGCGCGCCTTTTGGCGCAAGCCCCGCTTTTTCAAGCGCCGCCGCCAGCAACTTTTGGGTGTTGAACACCTCGTGGCAACAGCCAAACGCCTTGATGCGAGGAAACTCCCGATACAGCGTCCTGACGCAGATAGTCATGGGGTTCGTGTAATTGACAACCCACGCATCCGGAGCGTATTGTTTGACGGCGCGGGCGATTTCCCTGAATTGGGGGATGGTGCGGATAGCGCGGATGAGGCCTCCGGCTCCAGCGGTGTCTCCCACAGACTGGTAGACGCCGTATCGCTCTGGCGCATGTACATCCACAGCCATATCATTAAAATCGCCGGGAAGGATGGACACAAACACAAAATCGCTTCCTTCAAGGGCTTCTTGCAAAGATGCGTTGGCGTGGAAGCGCCACCTTCCCTTATTGTATTTTTCCATGAGGGCCGCGCCGATCAGTTCATTGGTCTTGGCGGCTTCTGGCTGTATGTCGTACAGTTCGATAACGCCGGAAAGCTCTTTTTCAAAAGTCAAGTCCTGCATAAGCACCCACGCCCAGTTGCGGGATCCGCCGCCAATATAACAGATTTTCAAGGGATCGTTGATTATCATAATTCTATGCTAGCATGGCTTTCTGTTATTTTCAATATAAAATATATAATTTCTCTGATAGAGACTACGGTCTGAGACTACAGTTTCTCACGGCGAGTTCCGCTTCCGGTACGGCGCTCGGAAAAGCCATGTGTTGAAACCGGCGGCGGGCGTAACATGGGCGGTTGTCTCATTCGGTTTCAGGCTTTTAAAGCGAATCTTTTGAAGAAGAGGACTTGCATATTCTTTGGATTGTTGCTCTCTACGTGCGGCGGAATCTCCCCGTAGCGCTTTGTATCAGCTTTCTTTAGGGAAAACAGCCATTTCACTTTCTCTATTCCATAAAACGGCGGTTTTTATATTTCACTTAATACTGGTTTAAGTATATCTCAAATTACTGAACCGGCGACATATATTGATAAACAAATAACGGTGTAAAGAGGGACGACAATTAACAAGCCATGCGCTGGAAGAAAGGCGCGGAATAATTATCCGCAAGAAAGGAAATGGCTGCGTGGCTTTGGAAACAGCAGAAGCGACCGGCAGTTCGTGTCAAGCCATCTCCACGCCACACTCTCCACCCACAGTTTTGCAACCCTGATCTTTGCCGGCGTATACGCCGCCTAAAAGCCTTCATTCGAGTTGGCAAACCGTCGCAAACAGCCGGAACGCTATACGAAATGCGGGCTAAAATTAGTGAATGTTATGTTAAGCGGCTTCGCCGTTGATTGACCAAAATATTTGTGTATGATATTATAAAATTATAGAAAGAATTAATGAAAGGAGTCCAAGAATGGCTGCAGTAATGGCAATGAACGCATTGACTGATTGTTACACGCTGTCCAACGGAGTGAAAATCCCCTGCGTTGGCTTCGGTACTTGGCAGACCCCGGATGGAGAGATAGCGGTCTCTTCCGTCCTCAGCGCCATTGAAGCGGGATACCGCCACATCGACACTGCCCAAGTCTACGGCAATGAGGAGAGCGTTGGCGTTGCGGTAAAAAAGGGCGGCGTTCCCCGCGAAGAGCTTTTTATCACTTCCAAGCTGACCAACAGCGAGCATGGGTATGAAAAACGCTGGCGGCATTTGAAGGCGCCATGAAAAAACTGGATACGGATTATCTCGATTTTTTCCTGATCCATATCCATTGGCCCAACCCCATCGCCTTTAGGGATCGCTGGCAGAAGACGAATGCGGAAACATGGAGAGCCTTTGTGGTGGATTTCTGCCGCTCGCAAAACATTCTGCTTGAGGCGTACAGTCCCCCTCGGCGTCGGCAAAATCTTCGAGGTTCCGGAAATGAAGACCCTGTCAGAGAAATACGGAAAATCCATCGCGCAAATCTGCATCCGCTGGAGCCTTCAGCGGGGCTATCTGTCGCTGCCGAAGTCGGTAACACCCGCGCGGATTAAGGAAAACGTGAAGGTGTTTGATTTCACCCTTGAGGACATGGATGTTCAGTTGATTGCCGATCTGAAAGGCTGCGTCGGCTATTCTGCCGATCCTGATACCATACTACTTTAACAAATTGAGAAGGAAGGGAAATTGCTATGTTGAATTTTGATTTCTACGCCCCGGCGCGTATTCTGTTCGGGAAAGATGAAGAAAAGCGGATCGGTGATCTGCTTAAACCGCACAGCAAAAAGGCGCTGCTCCATTACGGCGGCGGCAGCATTAAAAAGAGCGGACTCTACGGTACGGTTACCGCCTCTCTGAAAAAAAGCGGCATTGATTTTGTGGAACTCAGCGGCGTTAAACCTAACCCCCGGCTTTCTCTTGTGCGTACGGGCATCGAATTATGCAAAAAAGAAAAGGTTGACCTTATTCTGGCGGTCGGCGGTGGCAGCGTCATTGACTCCGCTAAGGCTATTGCCATGGGCGTTTACTACAACGGCGATATTTGGGAGGTCTATGAGACTCACAAGACGATTGAAAAAGCGTTGCCTGTGGCGACTATTCTCACCATCCCGGCGGCGGGAAGCGAGTCCAGCGGAGACACCGTCATCACCAACGAGGAAAAGCGACTCAAAATCGGTTACGGAAGCGCTCGCCTGCGTCCGTTGCTCAGCGTTATGAATCCGGAGTTGTTTTTCACGCTTCCCAAAGAGCAACTCGCCTACGGCGTTGCCGATATGATGAGCCACGTTTTTGAGCGGTACTTTACCAACACAACGCATACCGATTTGACCGATGGATTGTGCGAGGCGACGCTGAAAACGCTGATGAAAAACGCGCTTCTCGCCCATAAAAACACGCGGGATTATGACGCATGGAGCGAACTCGGTTTTGCAGGCACGGTCGCTCATAACGGGCTTGTCGGCATGGGGCGCGCCCAGGATTGGGCCTGCCACGGTATGGAGCACGAGCTTTCGGCTATTTATGACGTCGCCCACGGCGCGGGGCTGGCGATTCTGACGCCCGGGTGGATGCGGTACGTCTATAAGGACAATGTAAATATGTTTGTGCAGTTCGCGGTTAATGTTATGGGGGTGGAGGGCAGTTACCGCGATCCTGACGCTGTTATCCAAGAAGGTATCGCGCGGTTGCGGGACTTTTTCGGCAAAATGGGCCTGCCCGGTACATTGTCTGGGCTGGGCATCGGGGAAGACAGGCTGGAGGAAATGGCGAAGAAGTCGACGGGGGAAGCCTTTGGCAGGGAACAGCCCATCGGCGGACTCAAAAAACTGTATTGGCGGGATGTTCTTGAGATTTACAATCTGGTAAAATAGTGATCCATGTTGCGGCGAGGCATATTTATTAACTGGTTTATATTTTTTGTTTAATGATAAAATAGAAACATCGTATTTATCAATATCCGGGCTTGAAAAGCGTAAAAACGATATATTAGATTTACTCGCAGTGTGGTTTAACGCCCCGCCGCTCTGCGGCGGTTTAAATAACGCTCTGAAAAAGATATAATATAAAGAGGAGCGAATATATACGCAAATCTCACGACGTGTCGGTGTTGCCGCGTCACATAGCATGTACTGCCGGCCTTCCCAACTTGACATCACATTTTGTGATGTCAACCGGCGTATACTTCGGCAAGATAATAATGGCGGGCATTTTCGCTGTCCAGCCGCATGACAAGCCGAATGTGAGACCAACTCAAACGGCTACACAGTGCGTATCCGTTTGGATCGTTCTGGAAAGTAAGATAAAACTGTCTGATGTTTTTCAGATTGGCTATAGAGAATCCTTTGTCAAACTTTTGTCCCAAATATATAGAAAGATTGCTAATTAAAAAATCCCTGTAATTCGCCCGCTCTTTGCCCTGTTGTTCCTGTTCGACAATCCGTTTCCCAACCTCCCAATTTATCTTTCTCCCTACCATACAAACCCCATCTTTTCCAAATAGGATTTCACCTTGACTTCGTATTCGGAGGCTTCTTTTTCAATGGCGGGCAGGGTTTCCTCATAACGGGCGGTACGTTCTGTTACCCGGGTTGCAATATTGTGGGAAATTGCTGTATAGAGGGCGTCAATACCTTTGTAAATTGCATGACACCATTTCCTTTCGACAAGCAGTTCGAGTAGTTCTCCGTCTTTCAATTTGCCGTATTGCGCCTTTATTTTCTTTCTCAAGAATGTGTTTTAAGTTTTTGAGCGTTGCTTTATATTCGTCGGCTAGGGTCTTTTTTCAAGCGGATTTTCCAGAACAGGGCGATTTTCCGCGTCAAGAGATTTGTCTTTCAGTTTTGCCTTCAATGCCGGAACATCATGGCCGCCTGAATCTTTCGACAATATTTTCCCATTCACGGGCCGCCTGGTAACTATCCTGAATAATAATAAAAACATCCTCCAGTGTCTGCGTTTTGCCGTTTATGCCTCGAAGCGAATCATTGATGCGGGTTTGCCAGCGCGTAAAGGCTTTGTCAACAACTTCTTCATGCCCACCCAGAAGCTTAAAAGCAAAACACGGGTCGGCTCCAAAGAAATCAAAGTCTATGACGAACCGAGAGGCCTTTTCCAAATGCTCATGGAGAATAGAGAACTGGACAAGGAGTACAAGGACACCCTTGAGCGGCAACACGCCCTTTCAACCCGGTGGAACTTCAACAGAATGTCAACAAGTCTATTCCCGCTCCTGTGTCAACGGCTTGTCCAAACAAACCGTATCCAGACACAGGAGCGGGAATAGCTACGCTAACATTTTCTAAATGAGGCATTCGTACGGTCCGCCATTCGCCGGATAAAAAATCCCTGCCGCAGAGCGGCGGGGTATTAAACCCCCCGCCGGATAAAGTGATTTAGGAGGACGCTGATTAATTTGACGTTGCGCCAATGAAGTTGGCGGCGGCAACCACCCATGTCGCCGGACAAGTCCAATGAACCTCTCGCATCTCAGGATGCGCCCTGAAAGGACAATGTTCAGGGAATCTCAGAGTGTTGGCGCCTCTTTTTCTATATGTTAAATTTTTTCATAAAAAATTTCTTAAACGCCCAAATATTACTTGACAAAAAAACAACGGCTGACTATCATGTACATATACGGGTATATGTATAACGCGGAAAGTACATCTTGCAGTATGCCTTTATAGGAGAGACGTTTTAATGAAAAGTCTGGAGTTTTTTGCAGGAGGTTTGAAATGCGTAAAAAGATGATTGCACCTGCCCTGGCGGTATTTGTACTGGCCGTAACGCCGGCTTTCGCGGATGCCGGGTACTGGGAAGCGCGGGAACACGAGATGCGCC
>JAITIK010000128.1 GCA_031279555.1 Treponema sp.
CGCGTCAGAGAAATGGACGATGCCGATTAAACATTGGGGCCTGGCGCTTAACCAGGAGAGCCATTGAGTTTGGCAAAGAACGGGTTCCGTTCTGATGATGATACTTTGCCAATTACACAAAAGATCTGACAGGCTCGGGTTCGGCGGTATCTCTATCAGTATATGGATATGATCCGCACATATATGCCCTGTCACTATTCGGCGCTCCTGTTGCCTGGCTAACTCGTGAAATGTTTCCTCCAAGTATTTTGCTATATCGCCGTATGGTTTCTTTCTCCGATATTTCGGTATCCATACCACATGATACTTGCATGTCCACACACTATGTGTTAGACTATTCATCTCTTGCATTCATGCCTCCTGTCTTTGAACTTTGAGCGGGTTCACTGGACAGGAGGTTATTTTATGCTCCCGGAATTGTCAAACTCTGTGAGTCCCCCGGCTTTGCCGGGGGATTACCTATTTTATTAAGTATTAACGCTTCAAATAATTTCATGTGTTCACAGAGTTTTTCCCAAAACGCGAATTACGTTCGGATTAGTTTTGGGAAAGACTCAAGTTATTTGAATCGCTTCTATGCGCTTTTAATTCAGCGCCGTTATATCAGGCGAAGCGTCATTATTTTCGGCGACGCCTGATAACGTCTCAAGCGTATAGCCAATTCCGGTTGGACATCGCCGCCGGGAAGGAATATAACCCATATCTTTTTTTTGTCAATCACTTGCTTTTGCGCCGCCCAGCGACGCCATGCGCTCGCTACACATCTCTTTCCTGAATAACCGCGCCCAGCGCGGAAAGCCTCCCCACGAGGTTTTCATAGCCGCGTTCTATCTGGTACACGTTGCGGATGACGCTTTTGCCCTTTGCCGCCATAGCCGCGATCACAAGCGCCATGCCCGCCCGCACATCGGGGCTGTGCAACTCCGATCCGGTAAGCTCGGAGGGGCCGGAAATGACCGCGCGATGCGGATCGCACAGCACGATGCGCGCGCCCATGCCGATAAGTTTATCGACAAAGAACATGCGGGATTCAAACATCTTTTCATGCACCAGCACGGCGCCCTGCACTTGCGTGGCCGCAACAGTAACGATGCTCATAAGGTCGGGCGGGAACCCGGGCCACGGCGCATCGTCAATTTTTGGGATCATGCCGCCCACATCGCAGTTTACCGCCAAGTCTTGATCTTTCGGCACGTGGAGAATCACGCCTTCGTGTTCCCATATGACGCCGAGTTTGCGGAACGCCGTTTTCGCGGGGCGTATGTCCGGTACTGTCGCGCCTTCAATGAAAAGTTCCCCCCGCGTCGCGGCCGCAAGCCCGATGAAAGAACCAACCTCCATGAAATCGGCTCCAATTTCAAACTCACAGCCTGAGAGTTTTTTCACGCCCCGGATGGCGAGGATGTTTGACCCGATGCCTTCAATATGGGCGCCCATGAGCGCGAGCATACGGCACAGATCCTGAACATGCGGTTCGCTCGCCGCGTTGGTGAAGATCGTTTCCCCTTCGGCAAGCGCAGCCGCCATGACGCCGTTTTCTGTAGCCGTCACCGACGCCTCGTCAAGGAAGATGTCGTTCCCGGTCAGCCGGCTCGCGGTGAAGGTGAACATATCGTCCTGTCGCACCGACGCCCCCAATTCGGTGAGTGCCAGAAAGTGCGTGTCAAGCCGCCGCCTGCCGATGACGTCTCCACCTGGCGGCGGCAACGCGGCGCGTCCGGTACGGGCGAGGAGAGGCCCCGCAAACAGAATGGAGGCGCGTATTTTCTTGGCGTGTTCAAGCGGAATTTCCGAAGACACGATGTTTTTCGTACACAAGCGGTACGAATTGGGAGAGAGCGGCGTCACATCCCCGCCCAGGTCGTGGTACACGTCAAGCATGACATGTACGTCCTCAATATCGGGGATGTTTTTCAATACAACCGGCTCGTCGGTGAGGAGCGCCGCGGCGATACAGGGCAACGCCGCATTTTTGTTGCCGCTTGCCCTAATGTCGCCGCTGAGGGGATGTCCTCCTTCGATATGGTATTCTTTCATACAGTCATCTTCTCAGGCTGCGGCGGTTGAACCGCCTGCGGCGCGTCGACCAGACCGATCATTGTTCCCCGCGTCTTGGGCGATCCGCTTCAATTCTTTCCCTACGCCTTTGGGGTTGGATTCAATAGTCTTCATGCCCTTGCGCCACGACGCCTCAAAATCAATATTCTCCAAACAGAGGAATTTTTTAACTATCAATCTTTCATTCATAGGATCCGTTCCTCCAAACTATACCGGCTCTTAGGTTGATGGGGAGAGTATAGCTTAAAACTGGAATTTGAGCAAGACGATGAAAAACGTATGGTTCATTTTATTCAATCCGACGCCTCATACGCCTTTAGGCATAAACTTGACTCACAATTTTCTTTTATTCATGTTATACGCCCCAAGAGCCGAAACACCTGGAAGGGGGATATGGCGCAATGGAAGAAGAATTTTCGGGGCTGGATTTTCATTCGCTCCGGCTGGAAATCGCTTTGTCAGAACAATGGAAACTCTGATACAACAACCGGGGCGCAGAGACGCCTGGAGCTAAATTTAGAACGGCAAAGGCGAAGCGGGGCAAGAAAATCGTCCTGTCAGCGCGACTTCATCTTCGACGCAACTTTCCGAATACGTTATCAGCAGGCTGGAAGCGGCGTGGGCGAGCGGCGATAAACTCGTGGTGGTAGACCGCGCCAATCAGGGCAAGGTTCGGGAGGGACAGGGCTTCCAACTTTCGGGCGAGATGGATGACGATTCAGTGAAAAGCATCGGAAAGCTTTTGGGCGCGGGCGGGATTGTCACCGGCGCGTTTGCGGACCATTGGGATGTTACAATCTGACCCTTAAAGCCGCAAACATAGCCCCCCTCCCCCCCGTAGCGGTTTCGCATACGGCGGATATTGCCATAATCATACGGATAGAGACCATGTTTGCAAGCGGCGGCGGCGCCTAGCGCCAAATTTGGCCCGTCGCTTCTTGAAAAAAATTGTATAACAGTATAATATGGGAAAAGGAGGAAGGAACATGAATATACTTGTTATTAACGGCAGCCCGAAAGGTGAAAAAAGCAACACCTTACGGCTTGCCAATGCCTTTGTTGAAGGAATTAACAACACGGGAAATCACTTTGTGGAAACAATCACGGTTTTGCAAAAAGATATAGCGCCGTGCCG
>JAITIK010000129.1 GCA_031279555.1 Treponema sp.
TGGATCAGGTGGATTTGTTCAAAGATGCGCGACGCCGACAACCGCCTTTAGGCGGCTCCAAAATCAACCGCTTTGAGCGGCCCGCCATTCAAGCCCCCGGCTTTGCCGGGATCACCTGACTGAAAAACAGTCCTGCACGTCGCATACAGCCGAAACGTTATCTGCAAAAGCGCTAGTCGCCACCAAGCGGAGCATTATTAACGCTATGCCCACAACAAGAATTTTTTGGTCCTAAAAACTCCTTCGCGGGTCCTACCCCGCGCGCGGTCTTTCCCGCCGTCTAGATTAGTATTGTTTATCCGCATACGCGGGTAACGCCTTTGTTACGGTATCAGCGCCGATACTAGCGGCCCCCGTGGTACCTTTTTCCCGTCATTTTCTATCCGCACCGCAAAATACGCCGTCTTCCCGCTCTCCCCAAACTCAAACTCGATCACATCCTTCTTCCTCTTGGTGAAAAACGATTTGCGTAAATCGTCAGGGCTTGCCGGCGGCGTTTCCTCGCGCGTTATGACGCTGTACCAGAGCCGGTACCCTTTATTCGCGGGATCCGCGTCGCCGCCGGTACGTAGATCATCTTTACACCCAACTCGCGCCGTCCCGCCAAATATATTTCTATCATGACCTGCGCCGCGGGCGCTCCGGCAGAGGTCGGCGTGGCGTCGTAGGATTTCAGTCCCAGACTCACAATATCTGCGTCCCTGTGAGGCGGTTCAAGAAAGTGGCGCTTTTTGACGTCCCGCATTTCCGCGATAAGCGCGTCGAACGTCTCGCGGCGCCGCGCGGTCGCTACGGGTGTGCGAGTCGTCTCGTTTTTCGCGGTGTTCAGGGCGGTTTCCGCAACGCCGGTGAGGGTTACGAGTTTTTCCGCGACACCCCGCCGGAATGTTCCACGCGACCGCGTCTACGGCGATAACGGCGTTCCACCTTGCAACGCGATTTTGCGCGTTGCCTATATTAAGGGCGTTTCCGTCCTCAAATGCCGTAGTGTCGTGAGACTCCGCTTCCGTGTCTAAAGACAGCGTGTCGTTGTCTAAAGACAATGCGCCGTTGTGTTGAGAAAACACCTTGTTCCGGTAGGAAAACAGGGCGCCTCCACCTGAAAACAGGCCGTGTTTTTGTTTGATTGAACAAAAAGTATATAAAAATATGATAAAAATGGCGAATTCACGACATTGAGATCTTGGGACGCCGTATTCGTAATAGAATAGAGCCGGCGCCTCGCGCCGCACATAGAGACGGCTGTTTCGCCGTTTTTGGAACCCGCGCCGGCGCCGGTGAAATGAGAAATACAATATGTTTTACTTGCTATTATAAACCAACGCGGGGGTGTAGTCCGCGCAGACTGCGGGGCGTTAACGCGCCCACGCGGGACATACTCGATGACGAGACCTACTGTTCGTTGCTTTAATGGCTTTGAAACACGGCGAAAACATGTTCATGTGTAATACGCTTTGCGAGATTTCCCCTTGCGCGGGCGCTTTACAAAAGAAGCGTGACGTTTTATAAAAAAAATACGGACGCCCCGGCGCAGGGCGTCCGTCCGCTTTCGCCTTATCCGAAATACGCCTTCGCGTTTCCAAAAGAGATGTTTTTCACAATAGTCGACAGCGTTTCCATGTCAGCGGGATACTCGCCGTTTTCGACCCACGTTCCTATGAGGTTGCAGAGGATGCGTCTGAAGTATTCATGCCTCGGATAGGAGAGGAAACTCCGCGAATCCGTGAGCATACCCACAAAGGCGGATAAAAGCCCCACATCGGCAAGCGTTTTGAGTTGCTCTTCCATGCCATTGCGGTGATCGCAGAACCACCACGCGGATCCAAGCTGCATTTTTCCCCTGACTCCCTCGCGGTTTTCCGATTTGGAAAAGTTGTCCTGAAACCCGCCCATGATCGTCGCAAGCGGATAATAGTCTTTTGGGTTGAGCGTGTACAGGACGGTTTTTGGCAGGCTACCGGTTTGCTCCATGAGATCGAGCAGTCCGGCGAGGTTTGCGCTCACCTGCTGATCATGAACCGCGTCATAGCCCGTGTCGGGTCCAAGCCGTTTCAGCATACGGGAATTGACGCTCCTGATTGCGGCGATGTGCAGTTGCATCGCCATGTCGCGCTTCGCATATATGCGGGCAAGGGCCGCCAGCGCCTTTGTTTTGTATGCGTCGGCGGTAGTCCGGTCAACTGGTTGACCGGAGAGGGCTGTCTGAAAAGCCTTTTCGATTGTTCCGTCATCCGCGATCACAAACGGCGGGTATTCAAGCGCGTGATCCGAAGCGCGGCAGCCGCAGGCGGCGAAGAAATCCACGCGGTTTTCAAGAGCCGCAATCAAATCGGAAACCGAGCGTATTGGGACGCCGCTTGCCGCGGATAATTTCTCAATATAGTCAGCGAACCCCGCTTTGTCAATATTAAGCGCCTTGTCGGGCCTGAACGAGGGGATGACTCTGGTCTTTATCGCGCCGATGGGAGCGGTTCCTTCCGCGATTGCCGTGTGGCATTCAAGGGAATCAATAGGATCGTCCGTGGTGCCGGCTGTGTGGACGTTGAATTTTTCAAAGATGCCCTTGACCGACAAGCCGTCCTCTGTAAGCGCGGCGTTGGCTTTTTCCCAGATTGCGGGAGCGGTTTTCGCTGTGAGCGGTTCATAAATGCCGAAGTACCGCTGCAACTCAAGGTGCGTCCAGTGGTAAAGCGGATTGCCGATAAGCTGCTCCACGGTTTTTGCCCACGCGATGAATTTTTCATAATCGGATGCGCCGCCAGTGATGTAATGCTCATCGAATCCCATAGCCCGCATCATGCGCCACTTGTAATGATCGCCTGAAAGCCATATCTCCGTAAGATTGGCGAACCGTTTGTTTTCCGCTATTTGAGACGGTATCAAATGGCAGTGAAAGTCATAAATCGGCTCGTTCTTCGCCGCTTTGTGGTACAGAGAACGGGCGGCCTCCGTTTCCAGCAAAAAATCATTGTCCAAAAAAAGTTTCATTTCTTCCTCCTAAAGCGTGACGCCATTCTTAAAAATGGCGATTTCACGGTAATTGTTGATCTCATTTCTTGTTGCTATAATACCATTAATTGTATCCAATAGCAATTGAAATAATTCGTCCCTGATGACATCAACCGGCTCGGAAAGCATCCTCCCCGCGTCAAAGTCGATCCACGCGGGCTTTCTGCGCGCCAGCGCCGAATTGCTTGCGATTTTAAGGGTTGGAACGGGCGCCCCCAGCGGCGCGCCGCGCCCTGTGGTGAAAAGGATCAGGTGGGCGCCCGCGGCGGTCATTGCGGTGGTGGAAACAATATCGTTGCCCGGCCCTTCCAGCAGGACAAGCCCTTCCGCGTCGGGCGGCAGACGCTCGCCATAACGATACACGCCCCGGACGAGCGCCGAACCGCCTTTTTGCACGCAGCCGCAGGACTTGTCTTCAAGCGTACTGATGCCGCCCGCTTTGTTGCCTGGCGAGGGGTTTTCATACACGGTTTGATTATGGGATCGGAAGTAATCTTTAAATCCCTTGATAAGGCTCGCCGTTTTATCGAATATCGCTTTGGTCTCGCACCTGTCCATGAGCGTCTGCTCGGCGCCGAACATCTCCGGAACTTCGGTGAGGATGACCGAAGCGCCCATGCCGGCAAGCATGTCGCATAGCCGCCCTACAAGCGCGTTTGCCGTAATGCCGGAAAACCCGTCCGAACCGCCGCACTTCATGCCCACGACAAGGGACGAGATCGGGGCTTTTTCCCGCTTCGCCCGCTCCGCGTATGACGCCAGTTCCCGGATCAACGCCTTGCCATCCGCGATTTCATTTTCGGTTTCCTGCGCTACAAGAAACCGGACGCGGCGAGAATCTTCCGCATATTCGCCGAGAGCCTCCTTGAAACGCCCAATGGCGTTGTTTTCACAGCCCAGAGAAATCACCAGAACAGCGCCGGCGTTGGGGTGTTTCACCAGATCCGCGAGAATGGCGCGAGTCGCCTCGTGATCATCGCCCATTTGGGAACAGCCATAGGGGTGAGTCCACGCAAATACGCCGCCGATGTTCCGATCCGCGCACTCGCAGCTTGCCCATGAAGCGAGCGCTTCGGCGGTACGGTTCACGCACCCGACCGTTGGAACGATCCACACTTCGTTGCGGATGCCGATGCGCCCGTCGCTGCGTTTGAAGGCTTCTATTTCGGGCGCGGCTGGAGGCGCCTTCGCGTCCGTATGCGCGGCAGTCTGCGGCGGCGTCCAATGGTATTCGGGCGTTTCGGCAAGCAGGGTTTGCAGGTTGTGGGTATGAACATGGGCGCCCGCCGGTATAGCCTGAGACGCCTTGCCGATGGGATGCCCATATTTGACGACCTTTTCGCCCTTCTCAATGTCCTTCAGGGCGATTTTGTGTCCGCTGGGAATGTCGTCCGCGCAGACAACCGGCGCGCCGCCAAAAGCGTCTTCGATGGCGGCGGTTTCCCCTTTTTCAAGCGGTTCCAGCGCGACCGCAACCGTGTCAAGCGTATGAATGCGGATCGCCTTCGCAGCCTCTCTTTTTTCCATTACGCCGCGACCTTCTCAAGTTCCGCTCTCACGCCGTTTTTCCAGATGCCTTCAAGATGGGCGGCCACCGCGTCCTCAAGTTCCGGTATGGCGCTGAGGTCTTCGCCCCACCAGTCCGCAAAGGAAAGCGCCGCGTGGGCTATATTCTGCGCGTTAAACGCGGGCGCGTTAGACGCCAACCCGTCAGCCGCGCCGTTTTCCTTATAGATCGCCGCAAAGCGGTTCAGTTCTTCTTGATTGTCTTTGATGGGATAGGCTTCCCCCGGCTTGCGGCTTCCCGTCATTTCGCCATTCACAAGCCTCCCGTTGTAAAAGGCAATCAGCGCGGCCAACGAGAACGTGAGGACTTTCGGCGGCTTCCCTTTTTTTTGAATATACGCCTTGAGGGACGGGAGGCACCGGGTCTTGAATTTGGAGATTGAGTTGAGGGTGATGGAAAGCAAGAGGTGCCTGATATACGGGTTGGCGAACCGTTCAAGCGCGTCATTGGCATAGCGGATTAATTCGGTCTCGCTTCCTTCCATAAAAGGAATGATTTCCTCAAAAATTCCTTTTTTCATGTAGGTCGAGACAAGCGTATCCTTGCAACACTCCTCCACCGTATCAAGTCCGCAAAGGAACGCCGCCGGAACCGTCATGGTATGGGCGCCGTTCAGGATTCTCACCTTGCGGGCGCGGTAAAAGGTCATGTCATCGGTCCACATGACATTGAGTCCGGCTTTGTCAAAGGGAAGTTCCGCGCTGTAATCGCGTTTTGTTTCGATGACCCATAGGTGGAAAATTTCAGCCATGTCAATGAGGTTGTCAACATAGCCGAGTTTCTTCCATAACGCTTCCGCCTCTTCTTTCGGATAGCCCGGCGCCACGCGGTCAACGAGGCTGTTGCAGAACCCGCACGCCTCAAGCCATGCGATGAAAGCTTCTCCCAGCTTCCACTCTTTTGCGTACCGCATCACGATGCCTTTTAACGCCTCGCCGTTTTTGTCGATGAGTTCACAGGGGATAAACGTCAGCGTCTTGTCCAACGCGCCATGAAAACACTCGAACCGCTTGTACAAGAACGCCGTCACCTTGCCCGGAAAAGAGCGCTGCGGCCTGTCGCCAAGGCGATCCGCCGCGTTGTACGCGATTCCCGCTTCCGTGGTGTTGGACACAACGAACCGGAGTTCCGGGTTTTCCGCCAGCTTGAAGTATTCGTCGAATTGGGCGTACGGGTTGACGCACCGGCTTATAGACGTGATCGTACGGAATTCCTCTACGGTTTTTCCGTCTTGTACGCCGCGCAACGCCGTGGTGTACAGCCCGTTTTGGGCGTTTATCATGTCCGCCACGCCTTTTTCCAAGGGTTGCGCGACAACGACATTGCCGTTAAACTCTGTCTTTTCATTGAGAATGTCGATCATCCAATCGACAAACGCCCGCAAAAAATTGCCCTCGCCGTATTGAAGGATTTTTTCGGGTCTCTTCACCGGCTTGACGCTTTCGCTTATGTTCATATTCCACTCCTTTATTTTTTCATCGCTTCCCGATTTGCGGAATTTCCGGCGGAATATAACGCCGCCGGAATTGACACGGGAGAGTCAATGCGCCGCCCTTGTCTTGGGTATAATTATAGGAAATTATCCAAGTCTCTGGCTAGCGGTCTGTCGCGCTTCGCGCATAAAATCCCACGCGAACTGCAAAATCGCCGGTTAGTCAGTTTCTCGCCGCGCAAACCGCCATCGAACCGGAGGCCGCAAGCGAAGGCTCGCAGGATACCGGTAACCGGGATTTTTGTGGTACAAAGCGCCGCAAAAATCCACAAGCGGCTCCTGGCGCTTCATAGGCGTCGCAATCTTTTTTACTATACGCTCTTTTCAAAAAAAAGGCGGGCGGATTATTGGATTTTTCCGGTTTTCTCGCTGGACGCGGGAGGTTGATGCGAGCGACAAACTTAATAAGGGTTATAATACCCCCAATGCCGGCGGGATGCCATTGGAGGGCCGCGGCGATATATCGTTTAACAATCTGACGGTTAACAATTATACATTCTTAATGAACGAGATAAAGGCAGAAATGCAAGCCCGAATTGTTGATGCGTTGGGTTTATCGGGCGTTGGCAACGCTCCCCAAATGGCGGATGCGTTAATTGCCCAAATGGGCGACAACGCGGAATTTGACGCGTTTATTGATGATGTTGTAAAGCAAGGCGCTAGGCTAAGCGCCGCGCTGAATTATAATGGTTACGCTGTTGCGAATTATCAACAAGTTTCCGGCGCACAGCCGCAATCCGGTGTGAAGTTGGCCCGCATTTCCCCGGATGTTGATTTGACAAAGGGCGCTTTCACCCCGTACAGGAAAGAAAACGGCGGCGAAATAGCGCAAGACAATTCGCCGGTGTTTGTGAAGCAAGACCAGATCATACCGGAAGTATAACCCTTGAGCCTGATAACACCTGACAACCGCCGGGTTACGGCGCGGCGGGTCAAGGGAGCGTCAAAAAACGGCGGGCCGCCCCGCCGCGGCCCAGCGCTTCATGCTCTTCATTAGGGAATAATCGTCGAAAGAATCTCGCTTGGGCGCCCCTTCTTCCCGCTCTCGCTCTGCCATTGCAGGGCGATATAGACCCTCTTCCCCCGCTCCTCCTCGGTGAATTCCAGGGTGAAGGGCGTCCGCGTCGCCAAAACCGATTTGTTCAGTTCGCTGGTATCCGCCGGGTCATGGTCAAAGATTCCCCATGAGACGACCGCCCCGTTCATGCCGTAGGGCTTGGCTTTGCCCGCGCCGCCCTGATCCCAAAAATCCACGTCAATCTGCCGGATGTCCTTTATCTTGAGGTCGAATTCCGGCCGTGTCGTGGGTACGCCGATGGGCGTACGGATGTGGTCTTTCGGAGGCAGTCCGCATTGCACTCTGATCGCGTCGGTGATGATGGGATTGGCGAAGCGGAAGTTCACCATGGTCCGGACGCCGGCGCGGAACTTGTCTCTGGCTTCATTTTTTTCCGCGACCAGCGTCTTTGTCCGGTTTGGGCCCGCGCATTGCGTGTGCAGGGTCTTGAACGCGGCCAGTTTTGTCTTCAAATCAGCCGCTTCCGCGCGGGGCATTTCCCACGCCTCGGCGTTTTGATCCACTTGATCGACGAAGTTGGTTCCCCAGTCAATCAAGGCCGTCTCTTTTTGCGGCAAATAATCCCGATGTTCAGCCATGTCTCACTCCTTTCAAGCTGTTTTTGAGGTTTTCGCCGCATGCGTCGCCCGCCGCAACGAAAATCCTTTTTTAAAGCGAAATCTTTTTTCATCGCGCGAAAGCCTTCGACGGGGCTTTCACGCGCTGCAACGGGCTTTCCATTGCATGTAATGAAGGCTTCCCGCGCTGCAACGGGCTTTCCATTTCATGTAATGAAGGCTTCCCGCGCTGCAACGGGCTTTCCATTTCATGTAATGAAGGCTTCCCGCGTTGCAACGGGCTTTCCATTTCATGTAATGAAGGCTTCCCGCGATGCAATGAGCTTTCCATTTCATGTAATGAAGGCTTCCCGCGTTGCAATGAGCTTTCCATTTCATGTAATGAAGGCTTCCCGCGTTGCAATGAATGTTATATTGCATGTAATGAAACTTCCAGTGATAGTATGGCATAGAAAAGAGACAGGCGCAAGAGGCGGGCGAGTTGTTTTTAGGGAAAATGCGAGAGCCGCGGAGCGTTTCTAAAAAAGGGCGGGAATTTAATCACAAGCCATACGAACGGGCGCGGGGGCGGGCTTGCGCGTTGGAAGGTCTCGCGGTATAAAGCGCCGCAAAAACCAGGATTATTGGGCCGCTGGGCGCGTTTTGGAACAGCCTCCGTTTACAGTATTGTCCCCCTCATGTCATAGGCGCGGGGCAAGGGCGCGTGTCCGGCGTCCGTTAAGATGCAGGACACCGCGTCGCCTGCGCGGGGAGTCCCGCCGTCCGGCGCTTGCAACAGCGCCTTGAGGTACGTTTCCGTCGTGCCTACGGCGAATCCAGGCGGCGTGTCGTCAGCCGCTTCAATGACGGCTTCCGCTCTTTTGCCGATTTGCCGGTTGATATATGAACGCCGTCCTTCATGCGCCAGCGCCAAGAGCGCGTCAATGCGGCGGGAAATTTCCCGCTCAGGCGCTTTTTCCTTGAAACAGAACGCTGCGGTTCCCGGACGCGGCGAATAGGGGAAGGCGTGTATCCACGCAAACCCGATGCGCCCGCACAAGTCGAGCGTTTCCTCAAAATCGGCGGCTGTTTCCGTCGGAAAACCGGCGATAATATCGCAGCCCAGAAAAGGGTCGTCTTTTACGGAACGGAGCAGGGCGGCGCTCCGCTCTACAACTTCCCGCGTATACGGACGCATCATTTTCGCAAGCGTCGCATCGCCGCCCGCTTGCACCGAAAGGTGAAAGTGGGGGCAGACTCGCGCGTCGGCTATGGCGGCGCAGAACGCTTCCGTAACGCCATCCGGTTCAATAGAAGAAAGCCGTATCCGTATTCGCTGTGTGCCTTTGAGCAGATACGACACAAGCCCGGTCAAATCCATGCCCGAATTGTATTGATTGATGTTGACGCCGGTAAGCGCGGCTTCACGGCAACCCTTCTCTTCAAGAGCGCGCAACTGATTGAGCGCCCGCTCCGGCTCAAGGCTCACGCTCGCTCCCCGCGCAAGGCGGACGCGGCAATACGCGCACCGCCTGTCGCAGCCGTCCTGAATTTTGAGAAACGCCCTGGAATGAAAAGAAAAGGTATCCGGAGTATAGCGGAATTGTTCCAACCGCCCGGCGCCGGAAACCGGAGAATGCAATAACCGGGAGACGCTATCCGGCAGGGACGGTGCGTAATGTTCACAGACAGACCCCTCCGCCGGCGCAAGCGCCGCAGGCAGATCAAGCAGAGCGCTCTTGCGATCTCCTGCAAGGACGACAACCCGCCTGTCAATGGCCGCGACGGCTTGGGGGTTCATCTGCGCGTAGCAGCCGCTGACAATGACGCATGCGTTGTTCGCCGCCAGTTTTCTGATAATCCGCCGCGCCTTTTGTTCGGCTTTGGAGGTTACGGTGCAGGTGTTGACGACAACCACATCCGCAGGCTCGTCTTCGTTTAAAGGGATCACGGGGAATCCCGCATCCCGAAACGCATCCGCGATCGCTTCGCTTTCAAGCTGATTCAGTTTGCAGCCGAGCGTGTAGATGGATATTGACAGCATTTTTTCTGGTCTAATTTTCGCCCCAGCGCTTGAATCTTATGGCGCAAGGCGAACAGTTCCGAACGCAACAGGGCGATCTGCGCATGAACGCCTTGATTTTCGCCGGAAAGTTCCGCAAATATCTGGCGCTGGGCGCCCGCGATGGTATACCTCTTCTCGTACAGCAGATGTTTCAGACGGAATAACAGGTGAATATCCCGTTCGGAATAGATGTGCCTGCCCGCCTTGTCCCGTTTAGGTTGGATCATGGGAAATTCCTGCTCCCAATAGCGCAAAACATGCGCCTTTACGCCGGTAATTTCCTCCACGTCCCCTATGGTCATCTCTGTCATTATCTTCCTCCGCCGCCGCGCTCATACAGGCTTGTTTTTTTTGGGATCGCGTGATGATCTGATTTCTATTTCAACGGGTATTTCCTTGAATCCCAATTCTTTTCTTATTTTGTTGCGGAGGTATGAAACGTAGGACTCGGTTACGGCGTGAACACGGGACGCGAAGAAGACGAATTTTACGGGGTGGGCGGAGACCTGCACCGCGTATTTCACCTTGAAACGGGTCTGCGGACCCTGCGGCGGCGGACACTCTTCAAGCCAGCGTTCCAACGCCTGATTCAAGCGCCCCGTGTCGATTTGGGTGGCGAGTTGCCCGTACAGTCTAATCGCCGTATCAAGCAGTTTGTCCGCGCCCAGACCGGTTTTGGCGCTTGCCGCAACGATAGGCGCATATTCCATCTTGCCGAAAAAGTACCGGATGCGGTCCCGCGCCGCCTCAAAGGTGTTTTTCGTCGTGGGCATGACATCCCATTTGTTCAGCGCCATGACAATGCCGCGCCCCTTGTCAGACGCAAGAGCCGCGATCTTCTTGTCCTGATCAGACAGCCCTTCCCGCGCGTCAATCAGGAGAAATACAACGTCAGCCTCGTCAATGGCTTTTATGGCGCGGTTCACGGAATAGTACTCAATGTTTTCAGTAACCTTGGATTTCCGCCTGATGCCTGCGGTATCCAAAATGACAAAATCGCGGTTCTTGTAGGTGAACGCGCCCTCGACGACATCGCGTGTGGTGCCTGGCGTCCCGCTTACCAGGGAGCTTTCGGACGCGGTGAGCCGGTTCGACAGGGTGGACTTGCCGGTGTTCGGCTTTCCCAATATCGCTATGCGGATAGGCTCTTTTTCGGAAGGAACCGCTTCGGCGACATTGGAGAAATCCAGCTTGCCAATAATGGCTTCTTCCAGCGCCGCAATCCCGTCCCCGTGTTCAGCGGAAATAAAATGGAGGCGTTCAAAGCCGAAGGATAAAAGGTTGAACGATTCCTGCTCCCGTCTGCCGCCTTCGGTTTTGTTCACCGCGACGATTAGTTTCTTCTGATAGGGGCGTAAGAGCGCGATGAATTCCTCGTCTTCCGCGGTAAAAACGCCGGCTTCAAGCAGCAACACGATCAAATCAGCGGTTTTGATGGTTTCCAGCGTTTTTTCAACCACCAGAACGTCCAACGCGCCTTCTTCGCCACCATGGTTGTCAGCATGGCCGTTGTCGAGCTTGAAGCCGCCCGTATCAACAAGCCGGAGCGGTTTTTCTTGAATAAAGGCGTCTTGAGCGATTGGATCGCGCGTGACGCCCGGCGTAGGGTCGGTGATAGTGCGCCGCGTCCTCAAAAGGCGGTTGAAAAGCGTGGATTTTCCCACATTAGGTCTGCCCACAAGCGCGACTGCCGGCGTATTGCCGTATTTTTTATCCGCATCGAATATCACGATTGGCCGCCCTCTTCTTTCATCATCATCTCCACATCCTTCACGGTCTTGCACACCAGTATTTTTTTCGCCAGGGCGCGGCATTTTTCGACATTCGCTTTCCTGACGATCTGTTTCACCAGCGGAATCTGCGAGGCGCTCATGCTGAATTCGTCAAGCCCCAGCCCAAGAAGGACGGTCGTCGACTTGGGATCGCCGGCAAGCTCGCCGCACATGGCGGCCTTTATGCCCGCGCTGTGCGCCTCGTCAATCGTCCGCTTGATGAGCCGGATGACCGCGGGATGAAACGGCTGGGACAGGTAGCCGACTTGTTCGTTGTTGCGGTCAATGGCAAGCGAATACTGTACAAGATCATTGGTGCCAAGAGAGAAAAATTCTGATTTCTCGGCAAGAATATCCGCAATCACCGCCGCCGCCGGTATTTCTATCATTGAACCCACTTCAATATGGCTGGAAAACGCCTGTCCTTTTTTCCGGCATTCCTTCTTCGCGTCTTCAAGCATGGACAACGCCGCCTCCAGTTCCGCAAGACCGGAAATCATGGGGAACATGATCTTCACGACGCCGAAAACGCTCGCCCTCAGAATCGCCCGCAATTGCACCTTGAAAAGCTCGGGATGGGCGAGAGAAAAACGTATGGCGCGCAATCCGAGCAAGGGGTTTTTTTCTTCAACAGTACGGAAATTCGGCAGAATTTTATCCCCGCCCACGTCAACCGTACGGACGGTGACGGGCTTGCCTTCCATCGCCTTGAGAACGTACGCATACGCCCGGAACTGTTCCTCTTCTTCAGCGTGTCCCGCGTTCAGAAAAAGAAATTCAGACCGGTACAGCCCGATGCCTTCGGCGCCGTAGCGCAACGCCTGTTCCACTTCTTCGGGAAATTCTATATTGGCGTTGAGGATGACGCGGCGGCCATCCATCGTTTCCGCCGGAAGATCGCGCAATGCATTCTGTTCATCCTTCTTTTCGCTTGCTTTTGCGATTATTCCATGGTATTTTTCGATTTTTTTGGCGGTCGGCTTAATGATGACCGCGCCTGTGTCGCCGTCTACGATGAGCGTGTCTCCTTGAGCCGCTTCTTTGGTAATGGTTGACAGCCCAAAGACCGCCGGAATTTCAAACGCCTTCGCCAGAATGGCGGTATGGCTTGTCTGAGATCCCGCATCCATGACCAGCGCCTTGACATGCCGCTTGTTCATGGCGACGGCTTCGGAAGGCGGAAGTTCGCGGGTTACTACAATCACGTCTTCGGTCAAACCCGCAAGGGAGCGTTTCTTAATGTCAAGCAAAATATTCAAAATCTGTCTGGTAATGTCGGTGATGTCCATAGCCCGTTCGCGCAGGTACGGCGCCGGCGATGTTGTCAGCTTCTGGTAAAATTCATGCCCAACATCCCATACGGCGCTTTCGATGTTTTGGAGATTGCGCTCAAGCCGCTTTTTTATCCGCTCATGAAATTCCACATCTTCCAACATCAACAGATGCGCGTTAAGTATGTCGTCGCCTTCATCTACAACGGATTTTTGCAGGCCCCGCAACGACTTGACATCCTCTTTCGCCTCGTCCACCGCGGCGAGAAAACGCGCCCATTCCTCGTCAATCTGACCGCTCTCAATATGAAACCGGGATATTTCTGGAAAATCAGCGTCCAGAAACAAAAAAGCCTTGCCTATGGCGATCCCTTTTGATACGGGAACGCCCGTAAACTTCTTCATGATAAATGTATTTTATCACAACAGAGGATCGCTTGTGAAGGGGGCGGGAAACGGAAGCGCTTGAAGCGTCGTTCTATGCGCTTGCTCCATAATATCCCAAATCTCCGCTATAGCTGTTATTGACAAATGCCGATAGCTGATTAAGCCTGTTCCAAAACGCGAACTTACGTTCGGGCTGGTTTTTGAACCGCCTCAATTGTATAGTAAAGATTAGGGCGGTTTATTGGGCGGCTTTCGGCATCATCCGCCGCGATGCGCTGGATTGAGTCCGGTTTCCTTTTGAGCGCCTTTTTCCCGGGCGGGGCGCCGGCGCCGTCTTTAACCAGGACGTCTTCCACCCATTGGATGGACAAGCAGATCGCGCCTTTGCAGACGCCGTATTCGGCCGCGACACTATCCATCGTCCGTCGCTCCCGCAGGTATTTCAGGGTAATATCCAACTTGTCTTCGACCGTCAGTTTTGGCGGTTTGCCGCCTTTTTGTCGCAAAGCATCGTATTCTTTTTGCAGAATCGACAGCATTTTTTCAAATGCATCGGGTTTCACCCCATACAGCCGTTTAAAAAGAGCCGCTTTGTCGTTCTTCGTCTCTTTTTCCTTTTCCATGCCGTCATTATAGCATACTTGGGGTTTTAAACAAGTCTATTGGATGAAATACCGTTCCGGCTGCAAAAATATGGCGGAGGTTTTGCGTGGGAATGTTCGCCAACGAAGTTGGCGCGCGTAGCGGAATGACCTAGCCGTTGCGGAGGCGCATATACAGACCTGTCTATGCGTAGTACCAAAACACTTTACATATATTATTCCTTTCTATTATTTCTATTTTCCTTATCTTGCTCTCGCTTCTATTCTCGAATAAAAAATCCCCGCCCTAGGGGGCTAAACTTGACCCACAATTTTCTCGTATTTGTGTTATAGCCTCCTAAAAAGCCGAAAAGTCTGGGAGGGGGGGCATGGCGCAGGGGAAAAGTTTCGACATGGAAGGAGAATTCGCGGGGGTGGATTTTCATTCCATCCGTCTTGAACAACGGTTTGTCAGGAGCATGGAAACTCTGATGCGGCGGCCGGATAAATCAATCTGGGAAGCGGGCGAAAACCGGGCCGAAGCCAAGTCGATTTACCGGATGCTGGGGAATGGAGACTTTGACCGGGGGGAAATCATCAGGGCGCGCCGGGATGCGGCGATACGGCGCATGGCTGGATATGGCGGTACGAGCCTGGCGGCGCGGGACACCACAGGGGTAAACTACGACAGCCATGCGAAGACGGAGGGGATGGGGCGTATCGGCGACAAGACGCCGGGGGTCGATGTCCACAGCCGTCTGGCGGCGGCCGCCGACGGGCTGGTTTTTGGGGTTTTGGACCAGTCGGGTTATAACCGGGCGGAGACCAAAGACGAGCCGGCGAGCCGCGAGGGCGAGAAGGTGCGGCCGATAGAGGAGGAAGAGGGTTTTCGGCGGACGGAAACCCTGGAGAGGGGTACGGCGGCAATTCCTGAAGGGGTCGCGGCGATTGCCGTCTGTGACCGGGAAGGGGATATGGCGGACTAAAGTCCGATGAGTTGTTCGCCAAGGCCCAATCGCCGCGAGAGCCGGCGCTTGTCAGGATAGTCCAGAACCGGATGACGATGGAAAACAAGCGGATACTGGATGGGATACGGAAGCAACGGCGCCAGGGGAGGGTTGAAGCGACGCCGCCCCGGGACATCCGGGGCGTCATGCCGGAACGGGAGGCGGCATTGCAACTGAGGTGTGCCGCATATTCGGTAAAGCGGCCGCATATTCTCAATCCGGCTAAGACATTGCCGGATTGTATAGATATGCAAGTTGTTTATGTAAAAGAAGAGGAGCCGCCCAAGGGGAAAGAGCCGATAGCGTGGTTTTTGGCGGCCGGCGAGCCGGCTAACAGTCCAGAAGAAGCGTATGAGTGTGTCGGACATTATATGCGGCGGTGGAAGATGGAGCGGTTTCGTTACGCGCTTAAGAGCGGGCGCACGATAGAGAAACTACAGGAACGGAGCATAGACAAAAGCGCAACGCTTGTCCTGATGCGCCCGATTTGGGGGGGAAGATGAGTGGAAATTGCCATAGTGTGCGGCGAACAAGACCAGGAAAGAGCCGAAGAAACCGTACACGATAAAAGAGGCGGCGGATTGTCTTGGACGATTGGGAGGAGCGAAACGGGCGCCCAGTGACGGGCATCTTGGAGTGAAGACGATATGGATAGGGCTGATGAAGTTATATATTCTGCTGGCATACAGGGAGTACCTCATGCAATTTTGGAGTCTGTAAATTTTTTGTGTAAACGGTAAATCATAGTGGGACCCAATCTTCCCCGTAAATGATTGCGGATTGATTGAGGGCGGCCCTCCAATCCCGTATGGGCATCGTCCATTTTCTGGAAATGTTTTTCAAGTCGGTCGTATACACCGCTTTTCTGATTTCGGGAGAGAGCTTGAAAAACGGAGCGACCCCAGCCCAACGGCTCCGCCAGGACTTTGAAATCATCGGGTGTTTGGCGCCCCGCGCTTCGGCAA
>JAITIK010000109.1 GCA_031279555.1 Treponema sp.
CACCCCCGCCCTAAACTACCCCCCCCCCACCCCTACAACCCCACCGGGCGCCGCGGGGGGGGGCGGGCTTGCCGCGTACCCAAGAGGTTTTTTCAAAACGCTGAATTTTGAAAAAGCGCGTACAGGCGCGTGCGGGAAAGCGTCCGTGTTGACCGGCTTCTGAAAACTACGCATGAATGACATTTCTCCTTTATGAAGTTTTTTCAACTAAGACCCTGAAAAATACTGGCGCGGGATTTCGCGCCCGCGTATTCCTCCTTTTGCGAGATCGCCGCGATATATAACACGCATTGCAATGCGGTTATATATCGCAATGAAGCATAAACTATATCATTGGTAAATGTCAACGCCTTTCTCATGGCGTATACGGCGATTCCGCGCCGCCGTCACATCTCCAGCACGATCTCGTTTTCCGGTTGCAGGGCGGCGTTCTCAATGTAGTTGTCCTTCAAAGCCGCGCCGTTCAGCGTAAGTTTCGTCCAACCGGACTGTTTGCCATTGGGATTCAACACTTTTATCTTGAGCAGCTTGCCCTGTCGGCGTTTCTCAATAGCAAACTCCTTCCATGCGGACGGAATGGACGGCGCAAGGCGCAGCCCTTTGAGATCCGGGCGGATGCCGAGAATGCCTTCCACACAGCCGGCCATGATCGTAGAGGCCGTGCCGGTGAGCCAA
This sequence comes from Treponema sp., assembly GCA_031279555.1. Taxonomy (GTDB): domain Bacteria; phylum Spirochaetota; class Spirochaetia; order Treponematales; family Breznakiellaceae; genus JAIRKH01. The sequence goes on from JAITIK010000109.1 coordinate 676, forward strand.
TGCACGTGGCTTCTGCCCATAAAGGGGCTGTCGCTTCCTTCGGTGAACTGTCCGTAGACATACGGCTCAAGTTTGCGGATGTCCGCTATGTCGTTTTGCGCGGACGGGCAGGACTCGCGGTAATACTCAAACGCGCGGTCGCCGCGCCCCAGCAGGGCTTCGGCCAATATGAGCCAGCCCTGGGTCTGGAGGAACACGCCCGCGTTCTCTTTCACGCCTGCATTGAAAAGAATTGCGAGCGCCCCGTCAAACGGATGCTCTTTATAAGCCGGAGCCATGATGCGCGCGCCATAGGGCGTGTTGAGTGTGGCATACACGCCGTCCATAATGGCGGCGGCGCGTTCCCCGGACGCAAAACCGGAAATGACAGCCCACGATTGGGGATTCAGCCAGAAACTCGCCTCTTTGTTGGTCTTGCTGCCAACCACCTCGCCTTTTTCGCTGAAACCGCGCACAAACCGATCGCCTTCCCAACATTTTTCTTCTATTATTTTCCCAAAATCCGCCTGTCGCCGCTTGAGCGACGCGGCTGTCGCGGCGTTGTTCTTCGCTTCCGCGAAGAGCGCGGCTATCGCAAAGGCGTAGTAAAGCTGAAACGCGACAAACACCGAGACGCCTTTCGCGCCGAGCCGGAGGCAGTCGTTCCAGTCCGCGTGGAGGCCAGCCGGAAGCCCGTATATGCCCGCATGGTTCAAGGAGAAGTCAATGGCTTTGAGCAGATGGTTGTACGCCGTGTCCGATCCTGTATCCGCGTAGGGGATAACCTCGTCAAGAAAGCTCGTGTCGCCGGTTTCGGCGATATATTTGTACATGGTGGGGAAGAGCCAGAGCGCGTCGTCGGCGCGGTAGGAAGGGTGTCCGGTGGCGCGAACATAAGACTCGTCTTCGGGCGTGTCCTCATGCCCCGCGTTGTGGTTGAATTTGACGAGCGGGAGCGCCCCGCCGTGATGAACCTGAGCGGACAACATGAACCTGAGCCGCTCGCGCGCCGCCTCTGGATCGAGGTGGATGATCCCCTGAATATCCTGCACCGTGTCACGGTACCCATAGCCGTTGCGCTGGCCGCAGTAGATGAGGGACGCGGCGCGCGACCATACGAAAGTGGTGAAGCACTGATAGGCGTTCCATGTGTTGATCATGTTATTGAAGTCCGCGTCCGGCGTGTTGACCTTGAAATTGTCCAGCTTGCTGTGCCAATAACGCTTGATTTCCGCGGCCTCTTTGTCCGCCTTTTCGCCACTTTCATATTGGGCGGCGAGAGCGTCCGCTTCTTGTCCGGTTTTTTCGCCGAAAAGAAAGGTGATGACGCGGGTTTCGTCCGGTTTCAGGGCAAGTTTGGCGTGAAGGGCGCCGCAGGCGTTGGCGCAGTAGTTGAGCGTATTGGCGCATCTGCCGTCCCGCACCGCTTGGGGCTTGCCGTACCCATTGTAGGCGCCCAGAAAGGCATCCCGATCTCCGCAGTATGTCTCGACCGGCGCACCGGCAAGCGCGAAAAACCGGGTCGCCTTGGCGCTGCCGTTTACGGAATTGGCGCAATTCTCGTTAATGGTTTGCAGAATATGGTTTTTGTTGAAATAGGTGCGGGTGATAAAAAGCGTGTACTGCAAATTCACCTGATCCTGTTCGTAGTCGCTCTCGTTGCTGAACTCGGCGTACCCGAATACGCTGAGGTTGCGGGGCTTGTCGTCTTTATTGGTCACTTTAAGCCGCCACACCTCATAGGTTTGCCCGTCGGGAACATAGTAGAGCGCCTCGGATGTTATGTTTCTATAATCCGCGATCATCGTGGTGTATCCGGCGCCATGCCTGCATTCGGAACGACACTCGTTTGTATTCTTGCCCACCGGCTGCCATGACGCTGACCAAAAATCGCCGTCCGCGTCGTCGCGCATGTATATGTACCGTCCGGGTTTGTCCTCGCTGTTGAAGACATAGCGCATAATGCGCCCTGCGGCGCCGCTCTTTACAAAGCTGTACCCGCCCGCGCCATTGGTGATGATTGCCCCGTATTCGGGCGACCCCAGGTAATTTGCCCAGGGCGCCGGCGTATCCGGCTTTGTGATGACATATTCCCGGTTATCGGGGTCAAAATGTCCGTATTTCATGTATAGCTCCTTTTTTCCATAAATTGGGAGTGAACCCAATATATAATTTTATGACTATATCATGCGGACGCTGATGTGTCTAGCGAAGGAAGGACACGGGAACACGAACAAACACGAACTTGCTGTTATACATCGGCGCTGGAAACAACGAGTTCGCGCCAGTGAATATGGTGAGGATAGCGGGCGGGATGTTCACTATGCAGCAATAAGCTCTATAAAAAAAGCCTTAATTAACAAAACGCTGGAGGAATTAATAAAATCCAATACTCGTAAGGGAATGCTCAAATTTATAGATTCAGGCGTTTGGGAAGGCGATTTAAAGAATGAGGGAAATAAGATGAATTTAATTGTTGATTCAAATTGATAACTTTAATCCAAAAACAAGATCGACTGAAAAAGAAATATTCCGGCAGTTAGTCTTTAACGATTATCCGATCTATTTATGCCCCGTAATATATCATGAAGTATTACAGGGGATTTTGAAAATACACGCGAAAACAGCTTGATACACTTTCATGCGTTGCATATAGTATTATATATGATTTTGTTCCATGTCGGCGCGTCGAAGTGTTCCAATGCGATCCATAGTCCCCCCCCCCCCCCACACACCACCACCGTGTTACCTTGAGTTAAGCCATTATATCTGCTTTGAGAAAATATCCGAATTTTATCTTGTTTTTATACCGGTTCAAAATTCCGGCGGTTTCAAACCCACCGGGGTTAAAACCGCTTTTTCTCCGCCTTCCATTTCTTCAAGAAAGCAGATATGGCAGCTATTAACTTGTAATGAGGATCCGCCCAAGACGGGCGCACTCGCTTGGCACCTGCGGGCTGATTTACCTCTCAAAGGCCACCGGCATAGCCGGTGGCTAGAGGAAGCCCCCTTAAAGGGGGCTAAAAATCCCAGTCTTCCTCAAAATTCAGAGAAGCCCGCTCTCCCGTCTCTAACTTTTCCTGATTCTGTATGTATCCCCGAATTTGGTTTTCGTCCAATCCAACGGCACTTACACAGCAACCCGGGTCCAGAAATTTTTGTTCGTAAATCCCTTTGGTTCCCGTCCAGTTTCTTCCTTGTGTATCCTAATCGCACTTTTCCCCTTCAGATATCCGATTGTCATCGCTATACTGAATTTCGGCGGCGCCGATAAGCACACATATATATATGAATGATCCGGCATACTTCCCTTTATGATCGTTCCTATCCTTTTTCCTCGCTTACCCTACAGCGCCTTTTTTCGGCATTTCTTTCGGTACGATTGCCATATGGTATTTGCATTCCCATTTGGTCGCACTAAATTTCGCCATTCTTTCATACTACTCCTGTTTTGCTTTCTCAGGAGTTCTTATATCATTGTGTTGTTCGAATCACTCAGGACACCGCATAGCCAGTAGGTTTATCAATTCCACTAAAGAGGAATCCAAAACCGGCATATTCCGGCAAGAATCTAATCGGCTTTAGATTTTACTAAACGTGTGGAGAGTTTACGCAGTCTCCGATGAAATTGCAATGCTTTTAGTCCGTTTAACCTTCGCTATTTCCTTTTTTCTTAATAAAAGAAATAGTAGTTTTAAGAGGAGTGTTATGCAATAACATTGTCTTTTACGAGAATAAGAGGCGTAACGCCGCCGGCAGAAGTTTTGACGTTTGCCGCCGGCAGTGTGAAGATACGGATGCGGCGTCCGCATGAAGAAGGGCGTACAAAATCTGCGGAATTTCCGCAGAAAAAAGCCCCGGGTCTCATTGCATAATGACCGGGGTTTATAGTATGCTATTATGATCTGCGGATGTCAGCCGGCCGTCCAATGACAAAAGCCGGATGTAAAACCGGTGAAGTATAGAGGAGTATATGGCGGATTTTTTCTTAACATAGAGATGCGAAACCGCTTGAATGGCTAAAAATTTTAGCGCGGTTCTTGCGGAAAACGCTCAGGCGCGGAATACTCTCGCGGCTGTGGCGAGCGGCTTGACGGTAAAAGTCGCCGCGTACGAAACGGTCTATGAGCCGGCGAAGGGCGAGAATGGCGTTCATTTGGGAAATTCGGGATGCGGCTCCGATAAACGCCAATGAAAGGAGGTTTTTATGAACAGATCGATTTCAAAGTATTTTTGGTTCTTCGTAGGGCCCACGCTTGTCGCGTTTGCCATAGCGTTTGTCCTGCCTTTTCTGATGGGCATTGTTCTGTCATTCACAAGGTTTACCACCGTGCTTGACGCGCAGTGGGTTGGATTGAACAACTATGCGCTGGCTTTCTCCAATCCTGATTTTCTGAATGCGCTCGCTTTTTCAGCGCGGTTTACCATAACCTCTGTGATCTTCATCAATGCGCTCGCCTTTACCCTCGCGTTGTTTCTGACCCGCGGCTATAGGGGAACGAACGTGTTCCGCACCCTGATATTCATGCCGAATCTCATCGGCGGCATCGTGCTTGGCTATATCTGGCAGTTTATCATTAACGGGTACCTCAGCATATTCGGAGTTACCATCACGGTTGATCCCAAGTACGGATTTTGGAGCCTTGTGATCCTGAATTGTTGGCAATACGCCGGATACATGATGATCATCTTTATCGCGGGCATTCAGAACATACCGGAAGAACTCATGGAAGCGGCGGAAATCGATGGCGCCGGAAAGCTGACGACATTGACGCGAATCACGATTCCGCTTATCATGCCGTCCATCACGATTACGATGTTTTTGTCAATCACCAACTCATTCAGAATGTTCGATCAAAACCTTTCGCTCACCGCCGGACTTCCGGCGAAACGCACCGCTATGGTCGCCCTTGACATTTACAACACCTTCTACAGCCGCAACGGGTGGGAAGGGGTTGGACAGGCGAAAGCCACTCTGTTCTTCATCATGGTGGTGATCGTTTCGCTTATTCAGCTTTCTATTACGAGAAAACGGGAGGTGGAAAATTGAATTCCTTGCAATCCTCAAAGAAAAACCCAGTTGGAAAACCACTGGTTTTCGCGGTTCTGATAATTGCGGCTTTGGTGTTCATCACCCCTATTCTGCTGATATTGATGAATTCGTTTAAGGGAAAACTTTTTATATCGGACGCTCCCTTCGCCTTTCCCGCGTCAGATTCTTTTGCCGGGTTTAACAACTACGCCCAGGGCGTCGCCGCGACCGGCTTTCCCGTGGCGTTCTGCTGGTCGCTGTTTATCACGGTTTTCTCCGTGGCGATTATCGTGCTTTTTTCAAGCATGACCGGCTGGTACATAACGCGGCAAAGCAAAGGGTTCAACAACATACTGTACTTCGCCTTTGTATTCGCTATGATAGTGCCGTTCCAGATGGTGATGTTCCCGCTTACAAAAGTGGCGAATATCTTTCATCTTGACAATCCGGTGGGGATTTTGGCGATTTACCTCGGCTTTGGAGCCGGCCAGTCCGTGTTTCTGTTCTGCGGGTTTGTGAAGTCCGTACCTATCGCGGTTGAGGAAGCGGCCACCATTGACGGATGCACGCCTATCAGCGCGTTTTTCAACATCGTGCTGCCCATGCTCTCGCCCATCGCCATTACGGTCGCCATCATAAACGCCATGTGGATTTGGAACGACTTCCTGCTTCCCTTCCTGCTTATCGGCTCGGAATACCGGACAATTCCGGTCGCGGTTCAGTACCTCCGCACCGGATACGGTTCAATCGACATGGGAAACATGATGGCGATCATCGTACTTGCGATTCTCCCGATAATCGTGTTCTATTTCTCATGCCAGCGGTACATTATTGAAGGCGTCACCGCCGGATCGGTGAAGGGCTGATCGCCATGCAAGAGGGCAAGCGTATGTTTGCGCGGACATCCGGCGTCCTGCTTGCGGTCTCCAGCCTGCCTTCGCCCTACGGCATCGGCAGTTTTGGCAAAACGGCAAAGGATTGGATCGATTTTCTTGAGCAAGCGGGGCAGAAGTACTGGCAATTGCTTCCTCTTGGAGTCACAAGTTGGGGCGACAGCCCGTACATGAGTTTTTCAGCCTTTGCGATAAACCCGTATTATATCGATCTCGACATCCTGTGTGAACAGGGGGCGCTTGAAAAACGGGAGATCGCGGCGCTGGACTGGGGGCGGAGACCTGATGCGACGGATTACGCGCTTTTGTACCGGAACAGAGAGGCCGTCTTGTCCCGCGCTTTTTCCCGCGCCCGCCATGCGCTAGAGACAAGCGCGGATTTTACGTGTTTTTGCGAGAGAACCAGCTTTTGGCTCAAAGATTTTTGCCTTTTCATGGCGCTAAAGAAGCTATATGGAGACGTTTCATGGCTTGAATGGGAGCGGGATGTACGCCTGCGGGATCCCGCCGCGCTTGAACGGCATGAAAAAGACCTTGCCGAAACGGTACAATATTACGCTTTCTTGCAGTTTCTGGCGTTCACCCAATGGAAGGATATAAAGAGCTACGCCAACAGCAAAAACATCTCGATTATCGGGGACATGCCGATCTACGTCGCCATTGACAGCGCTGATGTGTGGGCGAACGGCGATCTGTTTCAGCTTGACGAGGATCGCATGCCTGTCCGGGTGGCGGGCTGTCCGCCGGATGCCTTCGCGCCAAAAGGACAGTTGTGGGGCAACCCGCTTTACAACTGGGAGAAGGCGGCTGAGACTGGCTTCGCGTGGTGGATTTCCCGTATTAAGGAAAGCCGCGCTTTGTACGATGTGGTGCGGATCGATCATTTTCGGGGTTTTGAAAGCTACTATTCGATTCCTTACGGCGCGCCGGACGCATCAAGCGGTGAATGGGCGCCGGGCCCAGGACTGGCTTTTGTCAATGCCGTGAACGGCGGCGTTATTAAAGGCGTCGTCGGCGCATCGCCCGGCGCCGCTATTATCGCCGAAGACTTGGGCTATCGTACGCCGGAAGTGTCAGCCCTGCTTGCCGCTTCCGGCTATCCGGGCATGAAGGTGTTGCAATTCGCCTTTGACTCGCGGGAAAACAGCGACTATATGCCCTACACCTATCCGCGCAACTGCGTTGTGTACACGGGTACGCACGACAATACCACCACCCTCGACTGGTTTGCAAGCGCGCGGCGTGAAGACGTTGAGCTTGCCAAAGATTATCTTGGCGTGGATAATCCCGTTGACGGCGTGTGGGGATTTATCCGCGCCGCGCTTTCCAGCGTCGCCGACATCGCCGTCATCCCCATGCAGGATTATCTCTGTTTGGGCGCGGAAGCTCGCATGAACACGCCTTCCACCCTTGATGGAAACTGGCGGTGGCGTATGTCGCCTGACACGCTGGACTGCGGCGCAGCCGCGCTTGCCAAGAAGATCAGGCGACTTGTCGAAGTGAACGGGAGGTTGTGAAAGCGGTGGTGAACCGAACGCCGCGCCCTCTCCTACCCCCTCACACACAAACAGTTCTATCAGCAAAGATTGTACCAAAGCGGGTTTACAAAAATAAACAACCGCAGAGCGGAGATATGCGGCAATGCTTACCTAGAAAGCCAAGCGAATAACTCCAATTGTCTGGTCTCATATATTTTCTCATATCCATCAATGTTTCGCCCTTGATTCTTTGACATACTTCTCTCATCTTCTTATCAACCTCTGGGCTTATTGCCGCCCTACGATATTTTGCCGGACATACTATATGACACATTATTATACTCACATCGTGTTCTTTTCGTATTAATTCACTCATCCTGCCATTATAGCCGCTCTTTCAGCCTGAGCAAAGCTCCGGGGTATTTAACCCTATCGCTTCGCGAATAAAAATAGTGAAAGAATACAATGCAGAAAATATCTATTAGAAACCAATATAGATAATATTCAAGACGCTGTGAGCAGGATGGCTAAAAGCATGGAAGAATATAATAGTATTTGCCATATTGGAGTATCTGAAATAAATTATAATTTCAGGTAAATTTAAACCAACAACCACCGGCAATAACGCGAGGCGCGTAACGCCTCAAAACGAATTCTAACTGAAATTAACATAATTCCAGCTAATAGGAGGCCGAAACTATGGGGATAGATGAGTTTGCAGCCATGACCGACTACAAGCGGAACTATGCCGCCTGTCTGCTTTCCATATACCGGCATCCGGTCATGAAGGTTGGCGGGAAAACCAGCCTTGAAAACGGGAGGCGCAAAAAGGAGTATTGAGAAGACGCTGCATCAACATCCACTTGAGTCGCCTGATATGAGCGAAGAAGTTAAAGTCGATTTAAGACGGCGGGCGACCATGGACACCCCGGTGAAACTCAAGGAGGCTTGCCGATTTGAGGCGCCGCGCCCACTTGACATTTTTGTAGTTTTTACTATAATAAAACGATATTTTAACCTATGGAATGGAAAGGATGTTTTCATGTACGCTTTAGTTGAAATCAAAGGCAAACAGTATAAAGCTGAAAAAGACGCGCTCTTAAAGGTCGATCTTCTTGATACGGAACCCGGTTCGGCGTTGGATATTGATTCGGTGTTGCTTATTTCCGGTGATACGGTTACGGTGGGAGACCCTTATGTGCGGGGCGCCCGTGTGTCTGCGGTGGTGGAAAGCCATGAACGGGACAAAAAGATCATCGTGTTTAAGTACAAACCAAAGAAAGATTACCGCAGGACAAAGGGACATCGGCAAGGGTATTCCATTATTAAGATCAAAGACATTGTAAGTTGAGCCGGTTTCAACACGCGAATCGGGCGAGACTGACTGTGGGAAAAGCGGATGGCAGATCGCTTCTCCCCAGATGCGTTTTAAGTACGGCAGATGATTGCCATTGAAATTGTTTTGGATAACGATCTTCTCAAGTTGTGCAGGATAAAAGGTCATGCCCAGTCGGGTGGCAAGGGAAAAGACATTGTCTGCGCTGCGGTTTCGGCGCTTGCGCGGACGGCGGCGACTACGCTTGCCGATCAAGACGGCATTGCGGCGCGTTGCGAGGCGAAGAAGCCGGGCGAATTCTTTTTGGAAGTAGTTGAATGCGCCGAAGCGAAAAAGGATTTTCTGTCCGGCGTGGGAACGTTCCTTACGATTGGTCTCGCTTCTGTTGCAAGGGAATATCCAAAACAGTGTGGGTTGTCTATAAACACTGCCGTTTAGAGAAAGTAACGTAAAACAAAGGAGCATAATCATGGCTAGAAAAAGAGGCGGAAGCGGCGCAAAGAACGGACGGGATTCGAATCCCCAGTACCTTGGCGTGAAGGCGTCCGGCGGTTCTATAGTTAAAGCGGGAACAATTATTGCGCGGCAGCGTGGCACAAAAATACATCCGGGCGCGAATGTAGGCTTGGGTGGAGACTATACGTTGTTCGCCCTTGTTGACGGCGTGGTTTCCTTTACCCGGCGCCGTAGCAGAAAGCTCGCCAACGTAGTGCAAAACAACTAGCGCTTGTCTTTCATATAGCCAATCGAGACGTGGAAAAATTCGCGGATGAAGCGTTGATTGAAGTCTCCTCAGGCGCGGGCGGCAACGGATGTGTGGCGTTTCGCCGTGAAAAGTATGTGCCAAAAGGAGGGCCGTCTGGCGGGGACGGCGGCAGAGGAGGGGATGTCCTCTTTGTCGTCCGACGCAATCTCCGCACCCTTGCGCACCTGCGGCGCAAGCGACATTTTAGGGCGGAAAACGGCAGGGATGGCGAAGGGGGCGGCAGATACGGCAGGAACGGCGAGAGCATCGTCGTGCCGGTGCCGCCCGGCGCCGTGCTGAAAGATGCCGATTCCGGAGAAGTGATTCACGATTTTGGCAAAGATAAAAGCGATTTTTTGTTTCTGAAAGGCGGCAACGGCGGGTGGGGAAACATCCACTTTAAATCTTCGGTGAATCAGGCGCCCCGCAAAGCCTTGCCCGGCAAGAGCGGAGAACAGCGGCGTATTCGCGTTGAGTTGCAGCTTATGGCGGACATCGGTTTTGTGGGTTTTCCCAATGCCGGCAAGTCTTCGCTGTTGGAGAAATGCACTAACGCCCGCCCTAAAATAGCGCCATACCCTTTCACCACCAAAATTCCCAATCTTGGCGTACTGACGATTGATGACCGTGACATCATTTTAGCCGATATTCCCGGCATCATTGAAGGCGCGTCGGAAGGATTGGGACTCGGCATACGGTTCCTCAAACATATTTCCCGTACGCTGGCGCTCATCTTCCTCATTGACCTTTCCGACGACAATTACCTTGCCGCGTTCGACGCCCTCTACAAAGAACTGGAGTGTTTCTCCCCGGAACTCGTGAAAAAGCCCCGCGTGATAGCCGGATCCAAGTTGGATGTTGAAAACACTGCGGAGCGCTTGCGAAAACTTAGGGAAAAATACCTTCACGAAACCGTATTCGGACTTTCGGTGTTTTCAGGCGAGGGGCTTGCGGATTTTACGGCTTTTGTCATGAAACTGGTGAATGAAGCGGAACATTCTGAGAAAACCCACGCGGAGGATACGGAGCCACAGTCATGAAACTCGCAATCCTTGGAGGCAGTTTTAACCCTGTTCATATAGGACACCTTGCGCTGGCGGACGCCGTGATTTCAACCCTTGAGTACGACCGCGTAATCTTTGTTCCGGCGTTTATTTCGCCGTTTAAGCCGGATGCGGACGCGGAAAATCCTCAGGACAGACTCGACATGCTTGTCTCCTCAATTGCCGGAGACCCGCGCCTTACGGTTGATGATTGCGAATTGCGGCGCAAGGGCGTTTCCTACACCGTTAACACGGTGATTGACATTATCAGGCGGTATTGTCCTGACGGAAGACCCGGTCTTGTCATCGGCGATGATCTTGCCCGCGATTTTACGCAGTGGTACAAGTCAAATGAAATCCTCGAAAAAGCGGATGTCATTATTGCCAGGCGGATGTACAGGGAAGGAATGGACGCGCCCGTTTTTCCTTTCCTCCACACGGCGCTTGACAATGAAATTATGGACATATCCTCTTCAAACGTGAGGGATCGCATAAGGCAGGACAAAAATTGGCGGTACCTCACGCCAGCCGGAGCGCGGATCATCATTGAAGACCGGCGGCTTTACAAACCGCTTTCCGGTGGTTTAGAGAAACCTGTCGCAATGAAAAAAAAAGCGCCTTTCTCTCAAATAGTGTACATGGAGAATGAGGCGCGTACGCTGGTAAGCCCGTCCCGTTTTCTCCATTCCCGCAATACGGCGCTTCTCTGTTACGACTTATGCGCCCACTATGGACTTGATCCCTTGAAGGGCTACCTTGCCGGCATTGTCCACGACATCTGCAAATCGTTTCCGGAGCAAGAGCTTTTCAGGCTTGCGCGGAAAGACGGAGAAGAGATAACAAAAATGGAGCGAAAGAAAACTTCGTTGCTCCATGCGCGGGCGGGCGCCGTGTTGCTTACGGAACGCTATTCCATTCAGGACGAAGCTGTTTTAGAGGCCGTGCGCTGTCATACGACGGGCAAGGAAAATATGGGGCCGCTTGCGAAGATCGTATTCATGGCTGATAAAATCGAAGTTTCCCGTCCTGAGGTAAAACCTTCTCTTCGGGAGCTATGCGTCCGCCCTCGGATAAGTCTTGACGAGTTGTTCGCCGTGGTGTTGGAGGAGACCGTCACCTTCCTTATGGCAAAAGAACAGGATGTTTCTGAAGGAACGCTCCGTTTGCTTGATTCAATGATCAGGAAATCAAAACGGTGAAGCGGCGGCTCAAGTTGCTTCGCGCGCCCAAACGCGATGCAAGCGTGTTTTTTTTGCTGCTTATCATATTGTTGACGTCCGGAGGAATTACGGCGGGCGTCCTGCTTGTCAATTACGACCCCATTCAGGAAGCGCTTGCGTCCGATCAAGTCATAAACACGCTTTTTATTTTTGAAGGAGAACTTCAAGACGGAGGAGCAATCAAGCCTCTCAGCACCTTTCTTCTGATGTACTACCCGGCGACCAAGCGGGCGGCGGTTTTTAACATTCCCGGTCAAGTCGGACTGATCCTGACGGACATTAATCGCGTTGATCGTATTGATTCGATCTACGATCCTGAAAATATAGACATTTATAAAAACGAAATAGCCTCTTTTATTGGCGATGAGATTGATTATTCAATCGTGTTCAATCTCAATACGCTTGAAAAAATGGTTGATCTGCTGGAAGGCGTAGATCTCTTCATTCCGGCTCCGGTGGAGATGTATGGCAGTACGCCGCCGGTTCTCTTCGCTTCGGGCTTGTGCAGATTGGACGGGGGGAAAACCCGTTCATACCTTACTTATAAGTTGCCCCAAGAGGACGATGAAGCGGTGAATTTAAGGAGACAGCGCTTCTTCTACGCATTTATAAAACGTCTTGGGGAACAGAATAGAATGCTGAAACAAAAGTCAGTCGCCAAGGTATATCATAGCCTTATGAGGGCGACCATGAGCGAGCGTGAACGGATGAGGCTTTTTGATGAATATTCCAATATCAACATGGATAGGGTGAGCATACAATCCGTTGCGGGAACCACACGTGAAGTGTCCGGGCGTACCCTGCTTTTGCCGTCTTACAATGGGAACCTCATCAAGGAAGTGATCCGTCAGACCCTTGTAAGTTTAACTACTCCAATGGAAGGTCAATTCAGCGACAGGGTGTATACCATTGAGGTGCTTAATGGCACCGCGATCAATGGGCTTGCCAGCAGAACCGCGGAATTGCTGAGGGGATTCGGCTATGATGTTGTTTCCATCGGGAATACCGAAGCCTCATATGACAACACGCTTATTATTGATCAGTTGGGCTATCAGGCTGCGGCGCAGAATTTTGGGGCCATTATACGATGTTCCGCCATTCAGGTTAGAACAACCGATCTTGAATCGGATGATGCGGAAGACATCAACGCTGTGATGAATTATAAATCTGATTTTATCCTTATTATCGGGAGGGATTTTAATGGACGATATGTTGTCGGCGGATAGCGCCGTATATTCACAAACACACGGCTTTGATCACATCACGGCCGCCGATATATCGCGCCTGCTTGTTGAACACAAGGGGCGTGAAGTAGTTGCGGTTGACCTCCGCAGTCTTAATGCGTGGACGGACTTCTTTGTCATTGCTAGTGTGATGAGCGCTGTCCACATGCAGGGCTTGGAGCGGCAGATAAAAGAATTCTGCCATGCCAGAGATATAGAAATAGTACGCGCTTCAACCACCCCCTCGTCTCTTGATGAGGAATGGAAAATCATTGATTTGGGAACAATAGCTATTCATCTTATGACGGAAAAAGCCCGTTCTTTTTACGAATTGGAACGGCTCTGGTCACAGGCGAAAACGATGCCGTTGTAGTTTTTACCAAAACCGGTGGCTAGGCCATTGAGCAGACAATGGCCTAGCCACCGGTTTATGCGCGCATTACGCCCTATTCGTCATCAAAGCCGTTGTCGAAACCATCATCATCTTCAATGCTAAAGCCGTCGAAGTCTTCATCATCATCGAAGTCTTCGTCGTCAAAGTCTTCGTCATCGAAGTCTTCGTCGTCAAAGTCTTCGTCATCGAAGTCTTCGTCGTCAAAGTCTTCGTCGTCATCTCTACCGAAGATGAAATATGGTTCTTGATCACCGTATTGTTCTTCGGTGTCTCCGGTTGCAATGGGAATGAGCATAAGTTCCTCATCCAAATCCCCAAAACAAGATGAATCCAATATGGTATTCATATAAGTCTCCATGTATATCATAATTAATGTATAGAGAAAAGATAATGGAGATATTCGGTCTATGTCAACTAGGTTTCCGCTTTTTTCAGAAAAATTTATCTAAATTTATCGCTTAAAACCGTTTTTGGCTCATAGCGTTCTCTTACATGAAACAGCCGCGCCACAGCTTCATCAATATTTTTCGCTCTTCCACACGCCGCGATGGCGAGACAGGAGTCTCCGGCAAGCTCGCCGTCCGCGATTTCCGGGACGGTAAGGACGCAACCTATGAGATCAGCTTTAAGCTGGTTCCACAGCCTGTTTTTCGCCTGTCCGCCCGACACACGCATCCCGGTAATGGCGAAACCATTTTTCTGAAACGTATCCAGCGCATTCTTCACCTGAAGCGCCATCGTTGCGAGCGTCGCATATCCCCTGCCTTTTTCCTGTAGGATGTTTCGCAGGAGTTCATCATAGGAACAATGCATCTGGCCGCTCTCTTTGCGGTATTGATCGAACAGTCTCCCGGATTGCGGGATGATGTATCCCAGATTCCACCTGTCTTTGTGTATGTGGGGAAGCGTCCGCAAGCCGTCGAAAACCAGCGGTTTCCCAGGTTCGAGAGAAGATGCGCAGAGGTTCACACCCTCCGAAGTTCCGGCGCGGTCGCAGACAAGACCCGGTTCTATGACGCCTGTTCCGATAAGCGCGGCGATAAAGTCGGGAGCGCCCGCGATGATAGGGATATGAGGCTTGAGATTGAACCGTTGCGCCGCTTTTTCAGAGACGCCGCCGATAACGCAACCCATTTCCACAAAAGGGGAAAATTTCGCCATATCCAGATCGAAGAGGGCGCATTGGCTCTCATTCCAATAATACTCCTCGTACAGACTATTGGGGAGCGCGGTCACTGGTTCCGCTCCCAGCATGAAGGATATCCATTCTTGGGCGGAGAGGAAGCGCTTTGTTTTTTCATACAGCGCCGGTTCGTTTTGAGCGAACCACGCCGCGTGAGGGAGAAAGAGGGATTTCGTTTTCCCGCTTTCGCCGGAAGCCGTTCCAGCCACGCGGCCGTCGCACCAGAGTAGGGGAGAGAGGCTTTTTCCGTCAATGGTATACGGCACGAGCGTGGGTCCGTTTGCGGAAACGCAAATCGCCTCAAGGCGATCTATTGCGTTCGATCCCGTCCGCGCCGCATATTCGGCGGACAAGACGGAGAGCGCCGATGCAAGAGCGTTCTCCCAAACTACAGTTAGGGTGACGTCCGCCCGCGCCGGATACGCCTCTCGCGCGAATGCCGCCAAGGTTCCATCAATATCAATGAGCGCGGCTTTGAGGGATGACGTGCCTATGTCCGCGCTTAAAACAAGCGGTTTTTTTAGCATGTATGTTTTTATCAAATTTTGAGAAAAGTTGCAAGAATGGGCGTGTTGGACAACTCGGATGGATGTCGGCCAACCTGCGGTTGGCTTTCAGGTCTTGCAATTTCTCGCTAATGAACCAGCGGTTCGCCGGTTGCGAAATTGCGTTTTTCATTGGATGGAATTGATGGGCGTACAACCTAACCCGCGTCTTTCTCATGTTTATAAAGGCGTTGAGCTTGCTAAAAAAGAAAAAGTAGGAGCGTTGCCGGCGGTGTCGCGGCCACCGTACGGCTTTTTTGGCGCATGGCGCCGTACGAAAACTGTTTTTCGGGAATGAATGCGAAAACTATGGCAACCACGAGGGGCATAACCTACATGCTTAATGGAAATACTTTAACAACCACGGAAACGGCTGCGCCGTCCGGCGCCGTCAATTGAGATGCCGCGTCATGTTAAGCCCGTAGCGAACCTCTGGTTCGTTCTCGGTTAGCCGAATCTGCGATTGCAACCGAAGGTTCGCTACAGCCCGAACGTTTCCCGCCGATACATAATACATGAGCGTTATAAAATTGCCGTCTATTTTTTCTTCCGGCATGGTAATGCAAGCGCAAAAACCCGCCGCTATATGGGGATATATCGTCGCCAGCCCTTCTGATAAAAAAGAGGTTGTATCCATGTCCTTTCTTGGCAAAACATACGCAACCGATCCTGATGACGAGGGAACGTGGCGCATTGTCCTTGGTCCGGCGCAAGCGGGCGGTCCCTATACATTGCGCGTTAATTATGGCCGTGAATCGCTCGCCATAGACGATGTGTACATCGGGGACGTTTTTTTATGCGCCGGACAGTCCAACATGGAGCTTCAAATGGA
Organism: Treponema sp.; assembly: GCA_031279555.1. Taxonomy (GTDB): domain Bacteria; phylum Spirochaetota; class Spirochaetia; order Treponematales; family Breznakiellaceae; genus JAIRKH01. Next base: position 16,579 of record JAITIK010000109.1, read on the forward strand.
GCGACTCAAAGACGACTATCCTGATGAATGGGCGCGGGAATCGTATCCTATTATTCGGGAGTTGCGCTTCCCTTATGCGGTGAACTTTTCCTCCCCGCAGGACGACACGGCGCAGGCATTATGGAAACAGGCGTCAAAAGAAACGCTCTGTGATTTTTCCGGCGCGGCGTACTTCTTTGCGAAAAAATGGAGCGAGACCCGCCATACCCCGGTTGGCCTCATCGTCGCCGCCGTAGGAGGAGCGCCCATTGAATGTTTTATGAGCAAGGAAACCCTGCGCGCCGTTCATTCACGCGGCGTGGAACTGGCGGCGTGTGCGGACAAGCTTACGGATTCCGCGTACGCCGATGCCCTCATCGCGGAAAACGCGGAAGAAACCGGAGCGTGGGACGCGGTCGTTTCGCTTTCCCGCGATCCGCTTGTGGGCGATAGAGACTTCCTTTCCGGGCAGTGGGCAGACAGCGGCTCCATTACGCTTCCGGGACGGTTTGCCGAACAAGCGGCGGACTTCAAAGATTTTCGGGGCGTTGCGTATCTTAAACGAAATTGTATGGTACGCGCTGAAGACGCGGGCAAGAAGGCGAACCTCTGGCTGGGAACCATTGTCGATTCGGATGCAGCCTTTGTCAACGGGAGCCGTGTTGGAGAAACCGGCTACCGCTATCCGCCCAGAAAGTACGTTATTCCCGAAGGGCTGTTGCGTGAGGGCGAAAATACCATTGTCTTGCGGGTTGTGTGCAACAACGACTTGGGCGAGGTTACGGTTGACAAGCCCTTCGCCGTCTTTTTCGGAACTGCGGCGGGAAGCGCGAAAACCGATCTGCCCGTAGCCAGCATTGATTTGACCGGCGAGTGGCGGTACAAGATAACCCTCAGAACCGGCGAACGGCCGGCGAACTTTTTCATACATTGGCAGCCTTCCGGGCTTTACAACGCGCTTATCGCGCCGGCGTTGCGCCTGCCGCTCCGCGCCGCGCTTTGGTATCAGGGAGAATCCAACGCGAACTCCTTGGAAGACGCCCGTGAATACAAGACGCTTTTGCAGGCGATGATCAAGGAGTGGCGCGACAGGGCTGGAGAGGAGGATCTCCCCTTTGTCATTGCCGGTCTTCCTGTTTTTGGCTCCGCCGAAAATCCTTTGCGCTCGTTCTGGGCTGAATTGCGGAAATCTCAAGAGGCGGTTGCATTGACCGTTCATCATACGACGATGGCCGACTGTTACGAGTTAGGAGAATGGAACGATCTCCATCCAGTGAACAAACAGGGAATAGGAGAGCGATTATTTGCCGCCGCTCAATCTGTCGTTTGAGAGGGAAAGGATGACTTTTCATCGCTATACAAGCGCACAGCGCGCGCTATGCGGCGCCGTTTTCTTTTTCCTTTAAATCCTTTTTTAGCTTTTCATTCCACGTGTCGATTTTTCTTTTCAGTGACTCGGCGTCACCGCTTTCCCCTAGCATACTGTGTAGATAGCGTAAAGAATTGAGAAAATCGATGCTTTTTTTTAAGTCGTTCGGCAACTTGTAGGTTAATTCATATTTTTCACGGAAGATATTTGCGCCTCTAGAGAGCAGTTTCTTAATGAGACTGAGGTGGTAGACCGTAGGTTCATAATCAGGAGAACGGAGATCCGTATTAGCCACCGCCTTTTTTAGATCCAAAAAATTTTTTATTATCGTTATAGAACGCCCTTCAAGATCGACCAGCATCCATTTCCATTTGGGATTCTCTCCATAAGCGGCTTTTAACAAATCAATGGAAAAGCCTAATTTTCTTACCAAGAAATAGCGTTCTTGCGCGCTGAATGACGCAAGGAGTTCAAGCTTGTCCTCATACTCTCCGTACGGCGCGTCAAGGAAAGGGGAAACCACTCCTTCCATAAACGTAATCGCATCAACAATCGATTTTCTCGCGTTATTTATGGCGTCTTCGTTCTTTTTGTTCAGCATCGATACGGAAAGAGCATTCAGAACGAGATAATAAGAAGAAAGATCGAGCGTTCCATTCGCCAGTTTTACCTTGCTTAATGCAGATTCAGCCGGAGTTTCGGGCGTTTCGCTCAAGAATTTTGCTTTCCACGCGAGAATCGTATCAATCGAACTTTGATAATCGGAACATTTATCCAGATATTGTTGCGCTTTGTCCATTGTTCGCTCCTTTCCCATATTTCGCAAGCATCTCGTCCGCATGCGCAAGGGCTGCGGCGCCCGCGTCTCCAGCAAGCATACGGGCGATCTCTTTCCGCCGCTCTTCCGCATTCAAGGGCGTAACGCCAGTAAACGTTCTGCCCGCTTCGTTTCTTTTTTCCACTTTAAGATGATTATCGGCGCGAACGGCGATGCTTGCAAGATGGGTGACGCAAAAAATCTGCTTCATTTTGCCGATTTTTGCCAGATATTCACCGACGGCGGCCGCGACTTCTCCGCCGATACCCGTATCTATTTCATCGAAAACCAGCGTTTCAAGCGTATCCGCATCTGAAAGCACGGTCTTGATGGCAAGCATTACACGGGAAAGTTCACCGCCGGAAGCTATGCGGGCAAGTTCTTTAAGCGGCTCGCCCGCGTTTGCCGATATGAGGAAGCCGATGTTGTCCGCGCCCCATGGCCCGCATACAAGACCGGACTCTCCCTTGTGGGCGACTTCAACTTCAAAGCGGGCGTGAGGCATACCCAAGCGGGTCAAAATTTCGGTGATTTTGCCGCTTAAAACGCGAGCCGCATCTTTCCGCTTCTTGCTTAACGCCGCCGCTCGGCTTACGATCTCCTTCTCAAGAGCGGCGATTTCCATCTTGATCTTGTCGCGGTTTTCTTCAATGCGTGAAAGCGCTTCAATTTCCGCTTCCGCCTTTTCTTTATACGCAAGAATTCCATCCTCGTCGTTAAAAAGCCCAGTATTGCCGCCGCCGTATTTTTTCTTCAATTTGAGCAGTACGTTCAGACGACTCTCTACTTCTTCAAGCCGTTCGGGATCGTAGGAGAGAAGATCGCGGTAGCCGCGGAATTCTTCGGCAATGTCTTCGGCTTCGTAGAACATATCTTCCACCCGTTTCAGAAGGGGTGAAAGAGAACCGTCAATATCCGATGCGTTTTCAAGGGATGTCCTGGCGCGCCGCGACAAGGTTAGTACGGAATCCCCGCCGTCAAAAAATGCCTCCGCCGCGTTGTTCACGTAACCGGTCAGCTTTTCAAAATCGCCTAAACGGGAAGACTCGTTTTCGAGTTCCTGTATTTCGCCTTTTTGGGGATTCGCCGCGATTATCTCATCAACCGCGTATTGGAGCATTTCGATCTTAGTCTCACGATCCTTCTCCATACCGGCTTGCGCTTCAAGGATTTTCCGCTTGCCGGCAAGCTCCAGAAACACTCGGTTGAAGTCTTGGGCTTCATGCTCAAGGCGCGCGAAACCGTCGAGGTACTTCCGGTGGCTTTCGCCATGCATGAGGGTTTCGTGCGAATGTTGCCCATGCAGATCGAAGAGCAATGCCATAAATTCCGCTAAATCCGCGCGTGTCACGGGTACGTTTTGTATATAAATAGCGCTTCTGCCCGAAGATTTGATGCTCCGCCGGATAATGGCCTGAGACTCTTCGATCTCAATGTCCTTTGACGCAAGCCAATCAAAGGCTTCTCTATTGCCGTTTCTGATCGACGCCACTGCGGAAACGCTCGCTTCGTCGGCGCCGGTGCGTATCACGCCGCCGTCCGTTTTTCCGCCAAGAAGGAAGCTCAAAGATCCCACGATGATGGACTTGCCCGCTCCTGTCTCGCCGGTCAGCACGTTAAAACCTTGTTGAAAGGAAAGAGAAAGGCTGTCAATGAGCGCGTAGTTTTTGATGGTGATCTCTTCAAGCATACTTTTAATAACTATACTATTGAAAAGTTTTTTTTGCAAGAGTATGGTAAATTAAAAAGAAGATTCGTATGCAAAGTTTATTAAGGACAGCCGGAAGATGCGCGCTGTTCTTTTATTGGAATTGATAAAACCACCGGCTATGCCGGTGAGACTTGAGAAGGCTATGCCGTGTCCTGTGTGATTCGAATAATAATGATATAAGGTGATCCTGCGGAAGCCCCTGAGAAGGCAAAGACAGGAGTACATATGAAAGACCGGCAAAGTCTAGCGCATACCAAATGGGAATGTAAATACCATGTGGTAATCGTACCGAAGCGTCGAAAGAAGATAGTATACGGCAAGAGAAGGAAAAGGATAGGAGCGATCATAAGATAACTATACCGGTACAAAGGCATAGAAATACTGGATGCGCATGCGATGCCGGATTATATACATATGTGTTTATCGGCGCCGCCAAAGTTCAGTATAGTGATGACAATCGGGTGTTTGAAGGGAAAAAGCGCGATTCGGATACACAAGGAAGAAACTGCAAGGGATCCCAAGTGATTTACGAATAAAAACTTCTGTACCCGATGTTGCTGGGTAAGCGCTGTTGGATTGGATGAGAATCAAATTCGGGAGTACATACGGAACCAGGAACAGTTGGAGACAGGAGAGCAGGCTTCTCTAAATTTTGGAGAGGAGTGGAGTTTTTAGCCCCTTTAAGGAGGCTTCCTCAAGCCACCGGCTATGCCGGTGGTCTTTGACTCCCTTGGGGTTAACGCCCCGCCGCTGTGCGGCGGTTTAAATAACGCTCTGAAAAAGATATAATATAAAGATGGGCGAATATATACGCAAATCTCACGAAGTGTCGGCGTTGCCGCGTCACATAGCATGTCCCGCGAAGCGTAGGCGCGCGGCAGTCAATGGAGATGCGGATGAAGCATTGAAAGAAGCATGCGGAGGAATCGGCGGACGGCATGGGATGGAATTCCTTGAGATGGGGGCGGGAGGGGATCGCGCGCGTTTTCTGGCGCGGCCGGCGCCGTCATGCGGTCCGTCGAAGACAGCCGGGACGATAAAGAGTATAACGGCAAAGGAAACGTTTGGGAAGCGCTTCGAAGTGAAGGGACAATTATGGAGGAGAGAATTCCGGGCGGATGCGGCGGCGAATATGTGACAACAAGCCGGGCAAGATCACAGGGAGCGGAAGGGCGTCGCGAACGGCGGCGAAAGACAAGAGATGGCGATCAACCCGCATTGTTCGACTGAATCTCAAACAAAAATAATAAATGCCCCGCCGCTCTGCGGCGAGGCATTTATTATTGTCAATAGCGGCAGTTTGCGGCGTCTCAGCGCCATTTACTTAAAACATCCAAGCCGTACCGTTGATCACAACGGGAAATCCTTCCGGCGCCCAATTATTTACAACTCCAGTTTCTGGCTTTAATGCAAACAGAACTTTTGCAATGAAAAAGACCAATGTATTTGCATATATTGCAGACCGTACTGTATAATCACATCAAGTCATTTGGATGGAAAAACATGAAACATAGAGTGTGGAGTGTCATGATGGACACAATTTCTATAAAAAATCCTTTCAACGAAGCGGCTGTCTTCCATGCGGAAACGGTTTCCAGTACCATGGACGCATCCCGCGAACTTGCGGCGCAAGGCTTTCCGCACGGAACCACGATCGTGGCTGACCGCCAAAGCGCGGGCAGGGGAAGGACGCCGGAACGAGTGTGGCGCTCAGCGTCCGGCAATTTATATTGCACGATTTTATTGCGATACAATGGTTTTCAGGATATTCCTAAACCCCTTGCCCTGAAAGCGGGGCTTGCCGTTGCGTCCGCCATAGAAGACTTTATTGCGGGTCTATCATGCGGCGCTCGACCTGCGGCGTTGGTGAAATGGCCCAACGACATTATGCTTTGCCCAAGCGCGGCGGACGCCGGTACGTCTGGGGCGAAGAAAGCCGCGGGCATCCTCAGCGAGAGCGATGGCAAGACCGTGTTCGTCGGCATTGGGGTGAACGTGGCGCAAGCCCAATTTCCAGAGGATTTGCGGGAAAAGGCGACCAGCATCGCGCTTGCCTGCGGCGCGGCTTTGGGAAACAACGACCGGTTCCGGTTGCTTGAAAAGCTTCTTTTTTATCTGTACCGTGAATTACGGCAAATGGACGATTCATGGAGGAGGCGGCTTTCCGAACGGCTCTACAGGAAGGATGCGCGGGTACGCTTTATCGTGGGCAAAACCGATTCAGGCGAGGCGATTGAAGGGATCCTCCACGGCGTGGGCGAAGACGGATCCCTGCTGCTTTTAAGGAATGAAACCAGCGGCGGCGGCGGCAAAGTTGAAGCCTTTTTGACGGGCGAGTTGGATGTGTATCAGCGCGGGTAGACCGTCCGCTTAACGGTTACGTCCAGTGGCGGCCTCCGCTTCGGCCCCGAACAGCGCGATTTCAAGCGCTGTTCGGGGATCGCCGTTTTTGCCCATGCGCTTGATGGATGCCGCCGCTGTAATCAGACGTCGGAGATCTTTGCCAGAGCGTTCGTAAAAAGACGCAAGGTAGTCTTCGCCGGAATAATAGAGGCGGTATAGTTCCAGATAGGCGTTGTTTATGGACATGGATGAGAAAAAACGATAATTTTCTCCCCGGAATCGCTGTTCGTATTCCGCCGCAAACTGTTCTTGGGCGTGGGTTATAACGCGCTTTTTTTCCCGCAACTTTTCCTCACGGGGAAGCGCGCTCTGGTAGATCGCGTCCAGTTCGGCGGTGAGTCTGCGGATAAAAGCGACAAAGGCCGCGCTGTCCGCTTTGTCGTCAAGCATGTCTCGGTATTCCGGCGAGTCGCCGCCGAATGTCTTTTCCATGTAGAGCCGCGCCCCTTCGCCGCCGACGAACTCAGCCAACTCCTCGTTAAATTGGGACTGGCCCGTGAGGTACACGGTGGCGTGCAGTTGCTCATGGATCAGGAGATCGGCCAGCCGGTACGTTGGATACTTTTTCATGTACGAATAGAGGGGGTCTTTGAACCAGCCTAGGGCGCTGAAGGCGTCCACCCCCCCGTATCCACACGTCTAGCCCTTTTTTCTTGAGTTTTTCCACTTCCGCGCGCGCGTCTTCCGTCTTGAAAAAGCCTTTGTAAGGAACAGCGCCCACCAGAGGAAAATGCCACTCATAGGGAACGAAGGCGTCCGGCTGAGCGGCGGACACCACCGCCGCAAGGTAGTTGCGATCAATGGATACATAGGTTGTATAATTCTTATTCTGCTTTAGTCCCAGTTCTTCTTTAGAAAAACGGCGAATATCCCGCGCCAGTTCCACAAAACGGCGTTCTTCGAAATCTTCGGACAGCTTTTCCAGCGGAACCGCCTTCGAAAGATAGCTCAACAGAATAAAACCCTGTTTCAGGATATAACAGCCTGAAAAGCGCAGCAACGCCACGCAGATCAAAACAAACGCCGCCAGCGCGGGCAAAACCGACCATACAAAGAGGAGGTGGATTTTCATATAATACAGTATAACGAAGGCCAAGCCGCTGGACTAGAGGCGTTATGAATTTCTTTTCGCTATTGCAAAAACGCGCCGTTTGCGTTATTATTTTTTAGAAGGAATTTTGAAAAAGTGATTCAAGTTTTGTTTTTCTTACGTTTTAGAACGCAACTGCAAAGAACGCGGTCGGAACAACTCACAAATGTGGAAAGAGGATTCGTCAAAGCTCTTGAGGCGGCGAATGGAACCGTTCATATCAAGGCTCGATGCATCACCGCTTCTTTTGACGAGAAATCGCTGGGAATATGGCTCGACATTATCAGTATTCTGGAAACAGGACTCAATTTGTTGAAAAGAAACTGCCCTATTCCCACCGGCGGCTATGTTTTCGTCCTTTGTAAGGATGTTCCTGTCTTTGAATCGGAAGACGTCTGCCGGGCGCTCGCTTCCCAGCATGGAAAAAGCGGCATGTGGTGCGATCTGGAAATGAAGAAGGCGCTCAACAGTTACTGTGTCTTTGAAAACGACAAGTTTGCCATACGCACCGGATCAACGGGAAGCTACGTACAGATAAAAGGCATTGAAGCCATTTCCCACAGCGTCCGCAAAGCCGCCAGCGCGTTTCCTTTGAGTGATAAAATTGTTCGTCTTATCAAACAGGATGCCGGGAAGAATATCGTTTTTTCCGGACCGGATTTTATCGGCAAACGAGAGGGCATTTACCGGTTCTGCGCATTGGAAAGCGTCGCGCCGCCTCTGATTCTCCGTTTCCGTCGTGACGCCGGCGACGCTGTCCTGAACAGCAATGGGTCCGCCATTAATGGCGGCGCCGCAATTGCCGCATTCGCCGATGTGATAAATCCCAAAATACACACGTTTTTAACAACCGGCAATGACGCTGGCGCCGGCGACTGGCAGAAACGGCTTGAAATTTTGGATGCGCTGGAAAAGATCATCTTTCGGGAGCGTCTCCGCGCCGAATGCTCACCGGCGCTTGCCGGTACTATCAGGCGTTTTTTCCGGCTGCTGGTTGATATGTATGTCGCAAAAACGAAAAAAAAGAAAGCGCATCCTGTGATTGTGGTTGAGAATCTGCATAACGCGGACGCATTAGCCAGAGATATTTTCTTTGATGGATATAGCGAAGTGAAATTTGACGTGGCAGTTTACGGAACCTGTATAGAGAAAAAAGATAAGAGTGTGTTTTTAAACAAATGGGACGTTGTTTTTTCAAAGAATATTGTTTTGGATTATAATACGGATACGCCTTTGATCAATCTCCGTGAAATGTCGGGCGATTTGTGGGAATTGGCCTATACCTTTAATCTCTTGCGCAATTTCTTTCCTGGGCATCTGTTTCTCCGCTTGTTTGAAGAAACTGGCAGGAATCCGTCCATACTGGTTCGGATTTTTGCCCAGCTTGCCCGTATCGGGGTTATTGACTGCATTGATGATCCGATTCCGCGTATTCCCAACTTCACTATACTCGCGGAGCGGTTTTTGAGGGACAGAAAAGCTGTGATCTACGATTTTGTAAAAACGTGTCTGCTTCAAGTCGTCTCCAATGGCAAAATCTCAGCATGTTTTAACCTTATTGAGGCGCTTGCCGGTTTGCGCGCCGAAATTTCCGATGCGCTTCTCTGGAACGCCATGCGTTCGGACATTTTCAACGGAACAACCCAAAAAATACATCTTTCTATTGCCCAAAACCGTTTCTACGCCATTGTGGGAAAGGAACGGGGTCCTGCGGCGCGGCGCCTGTTTCTAGCCTTTAACGCGCTGATACATGGAGATAAAAAAGACGTTCAAGATGCGTTTGCCACCCCCGCGCCGGATACGACGTCAGCGTTGTACCAGATGGAGCTTCTTATTAATTGCGCCTGTTATTATGTGGGATCCAGACAGCAGGCGCAAGCGTTTGATATTCTTAAAAAAGTGTTGCGGATGAACCATGACCAGCGCAAAACGAGCCCCGCAAAGGTTTTCAGACTTATCGCACTGGAGAAACTGCAAGTTGGCATGCAGAGCGAAGCCGTGGAATACATCACCATTGCAGTTGAACACGCCGAAAAACAGGGCGCCATTGACGAGCTTGCCATTTGCTCGTATTACGCGGCGAACATCCACTATCTGATTGGCGATCTTTCCAAGTCTGAACGGCTTGTCCGCGCCGCCGAACACAACGCGGTTATCAGTGGATGCGACAATTGGGCGGATCGCGCCCGTTTCTTGCGGGGCAGATTGCTTTTTGAATTTGGATTTTATCAAGACGCGCTGCATGTGTTTGAAAAGACGATTGAAAACCTCTCGGAGCCGGTGACAGACGCCATGAAAAACACCATAAATGCATGGATATTCCGCGCGAAGTTTTTCTCAAGCCTCAGTGACGCGGAACCTAACGCCGCCGCCCTGCCTGACGCGCCCGGTGTGAACGGCGGCGCCGATCCTTCCAACCTTGAGTTTCTTCTTTTCAAAGCCGAAGCCGCATATCTTTCCGGCGACTATAAAAAAGCGCTTGAACTTTCGGAAACCATAACCATGTCCATTCCATCCGAAGATTTTCTCTGGACGGAGCGCCCGGACTGGAGCAGCGGCTTTGCCCAAGCCGAATTGCTGAGCATGTGCGAACGGGATTTTTGGGGCAGGAAAGCCTCTATATTTCACAGTCTCGCGCTCAGCAAAATTTCGGAAAATGCGGATGATAAACAACAAGCCGTAAAGGACATTGACTGGCTGACGCGCGGCGAAGTGCCTCCCGGCGCAGATACATGCGACTTTTTCTATTTTTACGCTTTGTACCGCGTTTTGCGTGAATCAGGCGCATCGCTTATCAATATAAATACGGCCGTCGGCACGGCGTTTAGGCGGCTCCAGCAACGCAGCCTGAAAATAGATGACACGGAAGCCCGCAGGGGTTTTCTGAACCGCCCCTACTGGAACAAAGCTCTGATTCAGACGGCTAAAGAATATATGCTGGTGTAGGAAATGGCATAATCAAGTTCCGGTTGTTTGCCCTGTTTTCGCGGCTCCTAAGCGAATGGAATCGATACAGTGTCCTTGTTATTATGGTTCAAATACAATTCCCGAAATGAACCGATTTCTTTCGCGTCTCCTTCTTCGGCGATTTCTCCATCTTTAAGCAGGATGTAATAATCCGCGAAATTATCAAAAAATTCTATTACATGACAGGAAAACAATATCGTTATATTTTTACTCTTGTAATAATTAAGCAGATTTTTTATTTTTATATTTGAGACAATATCCAGACCGTCGTTCGGCTCATCCCAGATGATGGCGTCAATTTCCCCAATCAAGCTGATGATAATTTGAATTTTCTTTTTCATTCCGGTTGAACACTC
>JAITIK010000112.1 GCA_031279555.1 Treponema sp.
ACGGGCGGGCCGTCCGGTTTCCGACAGGGTTCAAGGTTATGGCGAAGGGCGGGGGGCGGAAGAGGAAAAGCCCTCGGGCGAAGAGCGGGATGATGCGGGAGACGATGCGCCGGCATCCGCAGAACCAGGTGAAATTCCGGTATATATCGGCGGATTCGTGGTATTCACCGGCGGAAAGCATGGGACTTGTCAACAAGCGGCGGAAGACAGTTATATTTGAACTGAAGGACAGCCGGAAGGCGGCCGACAGTGGGAAGAAAAGGAGGCCGGGACAATTTGAGAGGCTGGATCAGATGAAGACGCCGGGAGAGCGGCCCATGAAAGCCTGGGCGAAGGATTTGGAATTTCCCGCGCCGGCATTCGGACACGCCTTTAAGAGCAAAGGCGGGACAGAGGGGGCGATTTCCGGCGACAAATGATCCGGGCTTAAAAGGGGGCCGGCTTAGGACGCCCTGCGAGAGACGGCGGGGCGTGGAGGGGCGTCACAAAAGTTTAAACAGAATGCGTCGATAGGGAGTTCGCCGGCGCATCAACAGAGGAGCCAAAGCAATCATATATTCGCGGCGATATTCGGGCATGTGAAGCCGGAGAAGCTTAAACTCGCGGCAGGACGCAATCATTTTGCATTGAAAAGAAAATGTATACGGCTTCACTTCAAACCGCCACGCCCGCATTTCAGAAGCCCTGGGAAAATACACAATCTCTTGCTTTTGCGTAAGGTGAGTTATAAATAACCGCAGGGCTTGCCCTGCGGTATTGTGAAGATTTCTCCTTGAAATTTTTGCGTATGCGGGGGAACAAATCTCTCACACCTCCCAGTTTTACGCCCTAAAGGGCGGGAAATTAACTCCTTAGTGATTAAATGAAACCGAAAATGAAGATGAAAATATATATTGAGGCTGATTTTAGATGGCAGACATCAGGTTTCCTGTTCTTAAAAAAAGAAGTCTATACTTTTGAAAATATAAAAGTTAGCAACGGTTTTTACTCTACAGCTTCCTACACATGGGATAATTGAAATGGAAAAAGAACGGTATGATAAAAATTCTAACACGGTCCCATTTACGATTACAGGATTAAAATTAGATGATATGCCATATTCGGCAAATAGAGAAATGGTAACTCAATAGTTTTATGATGGTGGAAGATTAAGGCTCAATTCTGAATATCGATCGTCATTCGGGCAGCCAAAACATCGTCACCCCGTAAAGCGCAAACCGAAGGTTCGCAAACAGCCGAAACATTATGTGCAATTGCTCCTAAGCGGGTAAAATGATATAAATTGTATAAAAAAGCATATAATCTGGCTTCTCTTGCATAAAATAGCTATTCCATGTTATAGTTTGCTTATGAATTTAGTTTTGGATAATACAATTTCAAAGAAAAACTCAACTCTTAGCCTATTTCGAATATCGGAGGAATGAATCCCTCGTTGAAATATCTAGGATATTTTCTACAAAAGAATATAAACAAAAAGCGCCGGCAATTAACAAGGCTATAACGGAAACAAAACCCAAGCTTATTTTAGCCATGTCTCAAAAGGCTATAGAACAGCATTGGGATCGCCAGGATATTTTAAAAAGTTTTTATTAATAATCTACTGTAGTAATGTTACAATGATAGATTTTAGAAATTCAATATGGTCATACGATTATATGGCTTTCAGTCGTAGAATAGGTGAAATTTGGAAACCATTTTGCAAACTTTGTTTTGAACATTCAAATAATCAACCGCAGGGCAGAGTCCTGCGGTATTTTTTAACCTTCACGCTTTATTCTGATACGGAAATAATTCCAGATGTTTCCCTTCATGTGTTTTCTGATAATTTTCAGGATTTCTCCCCTGATTTCTTATATACCGCCGCATCACTTTCTCATCTCCATGTTCTCCTCCCCATAGCAACTTTCTTACTAAAGTGCGCCATTTCTTCCCTATCATTCTTCGTTTCCGATACAGCCATTTTATATCCCCGCCTCTCAAATCCCTCAGACTCGCTGTTAATGCCCCCGTTTCTCCGTTGTCAAAAGTCATTTTCAGTATCCGCAGGTGGGCCGATCCTTTGCAAGCTCTTGCGCCCCTACTCCCCATCCCCGCCACTTCCGCCTTATAATTCCCCGCGTGAAGTCGTATCAAGCGCCATACCCTCTCTTTTTCCAGATAATTCATGAATTCCAGTGACGCATAGTTCCGGTCAAAAGTGATCTGCGCCGGATACCTCCGCCGACTCTTTGAGTCCCACTATGCGCTCCTTCGCTTCTTCTATCCCACCGTTCCTGAAATGGCGCCCCCTGATGTCCAGAAAAAGCCAGTTGTATACGTCGTATAAACCGCTGAAGTTCGCCTGCGCCGCCTATGCTGGGAGGCACGCTTCAAAGCGGCTTTTCCGTGGCGAGCATCGCCCTCGTCATGTTCGTCGGCGTTGGAATTGTGTGCGTCTATATGGACTTTATCACCATGCGCGCCAGTGACACGGCTCTTTCTATATTATGATACTGCGAGGGCCGCGATGGGTACCACCGCCGCGCAGTCGCTTGCCAGCCTTCCCATCGCGGCGGCAAGCATCGGATGCTTCGAAATGCAAGCTGCCACTCTGAGCGCGGGCATGACGGTACCGCCGGCCTTTGGCGCGATAGTATGGGGAGAACTTGTCGCGTTTATAGTCATGCATGGTTACAAATGGCTTAAATTACGCGGCAGTACCGCTTTGCATCGGGCTTCTTGCCTACAGGATATATAGATTAGGCGGACAAGGCGGACTTGCCGCGATCTTCACCTACCGCCCGGCATAACAGGCGCACCTTCTGAGCGGGATTAGTCTCGCGGTCAGCGTCAACGCCCTTACGGGCTGTATCCGGGGATTACCTCCGGTATACGAACAGCCGCGCGGGTGTTGTCAAGGGCATGAGCGGCATTCGCCCGCGCCGCCGCCTTTTCCGCTTAGGCGGCGCAGGCCGGCTTGCCTCTGTAAGGCTCTGTGCAGAACTAACATGTGGAACATTTTATTTTCGCTCAGATCCTAAGACCGGGCGGGACGAGAAAGCGCAGGCGCCGATGGAAACTGCCGCGTCCATGTCTTCAAGACAAGCCGCCGCTTTCAAAGCGAATTGCCGCTGGCAAACTGCGGCAATTTTGTCGCAAATTGCCGCTTGATCTTTTTTACAAATATGATATAGTTAATCACATCCCAAATTGCGCGAGACTCAGGCTCGTGGAACAATAATACTTTTGGAGGCGTTATGCGCAAACTCGTTCTAATACTTATAGCCTTTATCGCGATGGCAACTTTTATAAAGGCTTTTGATAATGAAGGCGCAATAGCAACCGGTCTTTCAGCCCAGACCGCTGGTATATCTAACGATAGTTCGGATTAGTTTTGCGCGCGGCTTGAGATGAAGAATGACAAGAGAACCAATCATACATTCAAACAGCGCTTCTTTTGAAACAGTTTTAGATGAAACGTGCGAACGCCTGTTAGGAAAAAAAGGACAATATTCTATTACCCGGCTTGTGCAGATGGAAGCTGATCTGGTAAACATGGAGAAGGAGATTGATGTGTTTTTGCAGCGTTACGAGGCGCAATAAAGCGGTTTTTTCAATCATTCTCTTTTTTTGTTTTATAAACGGCGTAACCGCTGGTATGCCTGCAAAGATACGCTTTAGCGGGCTTGACATATCAAATGACGGCAAAGCGTTGTTTAGAGTGGACAGCTACAACGGCATCCATGAAGAAAGCGCCTTGTTTTTGTCTCAGCTTGTTGATTTAAGCTTAAAACAGTTTACCGCGTTTCCTCGAAACATCGATCTGCTTGAAAATGGCAGGATGATTCTCGTGCGGAACAGCTTCGGATGGACTCGCATTCCGGTCGCCGGCGGTCTTCCGGTGTTGTTTAAGGAGTATCCGTCTTTTATTGAGCGCTCGGATGTTTCCTCAGCCACTATTAAAAACGCCGAAGTTTCAAAAGACGGCAAATGGCTCGTGTCGCTTGAGAGCGTCAGCGCCGCCTACGGCAATCTTGCGCTTATAAATATCAATTCAGGCGCAAAGACCATCGTCGCTTCCTATGTAGAGAAATCAGATCGCGCCTTTCCCGTTCGGTGGAGTCCGGACTCGCAGGCGTTTATTTATGAGCGTGATAGAAAACTATACTACTATCAAGCGACAGCCGCGACGCCTCAGGTAGAGGAACGGTATCGTTTGATAGGAGAAGGAAGCATCGCCTGTGTGGTGTGGGAAGAAGAAGGCGATTTTTTCTATATTAAGGGCGCCACGGTGTACCGCATCAAAGGCTCGGAGATATTTTTCCGTTCCATGTACCGTGATTTCTTGGAAATCGGATACCCATCAGGAACGCTTCCCTTTACCTTTGATCCTGATTTTGACGAGTTTTATATAGCGCCCGACGCCAACTCCCTCCTCATTTCCAAAGCGAATCGCGCAAATTGTACGCTCTTTTTTTATCCGCTTGGCGGTTCCGGCGGAACGGCTTTGCCCTATCTTCAATTGCCCGAACTGTGTTCAGACGTCACGGTGATCTGGTCGTCAGCCAACATCATAACGATCTTTGCGCGTAATGGAACCGATCAAAGCGTGTACCGGTTGAACGCCGCTGTATCAGCGGGCGTATCAGCATCGTTTATGCCGCTCCCATCTCCCGGCATGGACAATGCGGCGCTTTCCCCTGACGGCAGGCGCGCGCTTCTCTTTGGGGAAAAAGGCGCGGTTCTTTACGATTATAGAACATGGCGGGAAATACAGTCTATCAGCGACGCGCCGTCGTATGATTGTGTATGGCTTGGAGACGATTTTATCATCGGAAGTGAAAAACGAATTGAGCGTATTCATATCAATCAAGACAACAGCGCGACCCGCCACCTCATTTGCCTTTCTTCCGTTGACAGCGTTGCATTTGAAGCTGAGTCCAACCGCATACTCGCCCAAAACAATGGGAAGTGGTTTGTTACCGACGGGCGTCTTGCGTGGACCGAATTGCAGGAACCGGTGATGCGTCCCGCGTCGCTTGTTTCCGGGCGCTACCGTGTATACCTCGAAAAACAGGATTCAGGTATATATGAAAATTTGCCTATGATACGGAATATTACATCAGTGGGAACAACTCCCCTTATACGCATCCGTGATTCAAGCGTCTTTGCCGGCGGCGGAGGCGCCATCGCCCTGTGTTTTGATTTGTATGATGATGCGACCGGTTTAAGCCATGTACTTGACGCTCTTGATTTTTTCAATATAAAAGCGACTTTTTTTCTGAATGGCGAATGCATCCGCCGGTATCCCGAAGCGGCGCGGCGCATAACTGACGCGGGGCATGAAGCCGCGTCTCTGTTTTTCGCTCCGCTCGATCTTTCCACATCCCGGTATATTATAGATACTAATTTTATTTCCCGTGGCCTCGCCCGCAATGAAGACGAATTTTTTGCCGCCACCGGCAGGGAACTGGCATTGCTCTGGCATCCGCCTTTTCATGCGCTGAGGCCGGAGACAAGGGAATTTGCGCTGTCTGCTGGTTATAAAACAGTTGAAAGAGATGTTGATCCCGGAGACGCCGTCACCAGAGTGGAAGCTCTGCGGCAAGGGATTCCATTTAGAAGCGCCTCCAGCATGATTGAGGTCATCATGGAGAAAAAGCGAAACGCTTCCGTTGTTCCGGTGCGGCTGGGCTTATTGCAAGGAGGCCGTGACACCTATTTGTATAACCGTATTTTTGTTTTGCTTGACGCTATTATCGGCGCCGGTTATTCGATTGTACCCGTATCAAGAGCGGCGGAATAAGGCGGTTTTCTCAATATTACCGCCGCTTGACTCTATGTGTTACATGAGGCTTTTTCAAACCGCGCCCTGTAAGGGCGGCAAATTTTGAAAAAGTCGCCTTAAAGTTAAGGAAACCTCTGGAAACTGAAGCTCTTAGAGGTTTTCCTAAAGCTTTTTTCAAAACCAACCGAATTTCAAAAAAGTTCAAATAGCTATAATTTAAGATTGACAAAAATAGAGAATATGTCATAATACCAACTAAAGAAGGAAATACGATGCGTTTACAGGACAAAAAAGCTCTTGTTACCGGAGCCTCGCGGGGTATAGGCAAGTCTATAACCGATTTGTTTTTAACGGAAGGCGCCGAAGTGTGGGGTGTGAGTACGAAATTGCCGGAAGATTTTGAGGAGCGTCGCTTGAAAGCGGCGGAAAAATCAGGTGGAAAACTTCATTGGATAGCGGCGGATTTGAGCGATCTTGCGAGCGTTGAGCAGATCGTCAAAGACGCGATTAAAGAAGCGGGCGGTTTTGATGTGCTGGTGAACAACGCGGGTATCACAAAAGACGGACTTTCTTTTAGAATGGCGCTTGAAGATTTTCAAAAAGTGATTGACGTCAATTTGACTGCGGCGTTCCTCATCGCCCGTACAATAGCCGCCGATATGATCCGCAAACGGGCGGGTTCTATCATCAATATGTCGAGCGTCGTCGGCGTTCATGGCAATGGAGGGCAGACGAATTATGCGGCAAGCAAGGCGGGGCTTATTGGACTTGCCAAGAGTTTGGCGCGGGAAACCGCGTCCCGGGGGGTGCGGGTCAACGCCATTGCGCCCGGGTTCATTGAATCCGATATGACCAACGCCATGCCGGACGCCGCAAAAGAGGCTATGCTTGCCGCTATCCCGCTTAAGCGCGTTGGCAATCCGCAAGACATCGCGGAAGCGGCCCTGTTTCTGGCATCCGATAGTTCCTCGTATATCACCGGACAGGTATTGTCCGTGGATGGCGGGCTGTTTATGTAGGAAAGGCGCGTCGCGCGCTGTATGCGCCGCTTGTTGTTCCAATATGTAAGGGAAAGGGAGTTCATTCAGACCGCTTTCCTCAAAGCCGGTTTTAAAACTAATCGGACGGCGGGTCGCGTTTTGAAACGGGAGCGCTTATTTGAAGTGAGGTGTACAATGAAAAAGGTGGTTGTTACCGGGATGGGGATCATATCCCCTATTGGAAATTCAATCGTGGATTTTGAGGACAGTTTGAAAGCCGGAAAGAGCGGGATTGGTCATATCACCCAATTTGACGCGACCGATTTTGACGTGAAAATCGCCGGCGAAGTGAAAAATTTTTATCCATCATTATGGATGGATAAAAAAGACGCCCGTAAAATGGCGCGGTTCACCCAGTTTGCGGTCGCCGCCGCGTCTCAGGCGCTTGAGCAGGCCGGGCTTCTTTCATCGGGGGAAGACGGGCGCAGGCGTTTGGCGAGGGACGCCGAGAAAACCGGCGTTGTGTTGGGAAACGGCATAGGCGGCTTCGAGATCGTGTCGGAATCGTTCCGCAAGTTGTTTGAGCAAGGCCCCAAGCGTATGTTGCCATTAACCATTCCGCTTATGATCGGCAATGAAGCCGCAGGCGTTATTTCCATGCTTTTCGGCTCCAAGGGTCCCGCCTTTACGCAGGTTACCGCATGCGCATCCGGGACGGACGCGCTCGGTCAGGCGTTTGATCTCATCCGCGCCGGACGGTGCGATGTTGTCATTGCGGGAGGAACCGAGTCCTGTATAGTGCCATTCGGCATAGGCGGCTTCCAGATGCTCAAAACGCTTTCAACCAAGCGCAACCATGAACCTGAAAAAGCGTCCCGTCCTTTTGACGCGGACAGGGACGGGTTTGTGCTTGGCGAAGCGGCAGGCGTCATAGTGATCGAGAGTGAGGAACACGCGCGCGCTCGTGGCGCCGCGATTTTGGCGGAATTCGCCGGTTACGGCGCAAGCGCGGACGCCTATCACATCACGTCGCCGGATCCGTCCGGTGCTGGAGGCGGCAGGGCGATAAAGCTGGCGCTTGCGGACGCGGGTCTTGCGCCGGAAGAGGTTCAGTACTACAATGCGCATGGCACCTCCACCGAGATAAATGATCCAACCGAAACCAAAATGATAAAGTATGCGTTTGGCGATCATGCGTATAAAATGAAGGTTTCCAGCATCAAGAGCATGACCGGACACTGCGTCGCGGGTTCCGGGGGCATAGAGGCTATAGCTTCGATACTTGCCATTCAACATGGCTTTTACCCGCCGACCATCAATCTCGATCATCCTGATCCGGAATGCGATCTTGACTATGTTCCCAACACAACCCAATATGGCGAAATAACTGCGGCGGCTTCCGGTTCTCTTGGCTTCGGCGGTCATAACGGCGTGGCGGTCTTCAAGAAGTACGGAATCTAAAAGGATGACATTATGAGCGATGAAATAGAGGCGCTTTTGCCGCACCGCGCGCCATTCTTATTTGTAGACGAAATCCTTTCGGCGGATGAAAAGAACATTGTCGCAAAACACGTTTTTAGGGAGCGGGAATTTTTCTTTGCCGGTCATTTCCCTGAATATCCGGTGGTTCCAGGCGTCATCTTAATTGAGACTATGGCGCAGTCGGGCGGCGCGGGTTTGCGAAAAATAGGCGTTCTGGGCGGAGATTCGCTCTTTTTTCTTGCGTCTGTTGACAAGGTGAAATTCCGGCGGCAGGTGCGTCCTGGAGAAGAAGTCCGTTCAGAGATAGAAAATCTGCGGGTCTCTTCCAGGATGATAAAGCAGGCGGGGAAGGCGTATGTCGGCGGCGAGCTTGCGGCGGAAGCCGAGTGGCTCTGTCTGGTGGGAAGCAAATAAATCGTCCTACCAAAATAACCAACCGTTTTGCACGGGTCACGGCGGTATAAAGCAGATTGCGGGTCATTATCATATATGCGCCGCCGGTCACGGGAACAATAACGGCATCAAATTCGCACCCCTGACTTTTATGCACCGTGATTGCATACGACAGAGTCAGGGCCGCCAGGTCCGGACGCAGCTAAACGGTTTCCCGTCCGTCTTCCATTTCAACGGTTATCTCGCCGTCATCTTCGTTGATCGCACGGATTACGCCTATATCCCCATTAAAAACGCCTTTTCCGTTTTCCCCGTTCCTGGTCCACTCCTGTTTATAATTATTTACGGTGTGCATAACACGGTCGCCCGCACGGAAAGTTATATCACCGTAACAATACTGCATTTTCCCCTCACTTTCCGGGTTAAGGGCGGATTGCAGCACAAAATTAAGGTTATTAACACCCGCCGTTCCCGACTTCATAGGAGCCAAAACCTGTATGTTATTGTTATCGCCCAAATATTTGGGCAGCCGCGCAGTGGTAAGGGTCAGCACTTTGTCCCGGATTTCCTCCGGTGTCGCAGCATATTCAAAGAAGAAATCTTCGCTTTTATTGTCTAACAGCGGAATTTCCCCGCAGTTTATCCGGCGGGCATTGATTGCGATTGTGGATTTATCGCTTTGCCGATATATCTCCGTCAGGCGAACAACAGGGACAACGCCGGAATCAATTATATCGGCTAAAACATTCCCCGCGCCCACCGAAGGCAGTTGGTCAATATCGCCCACAAAAACCGTGCGTGTTCCCGCCATAATCTTCCGTAAGAGTTGACTGCATAAAACCGCATCACACATGGAAACCTCGTCCACCACCACAAAATCGGTCTTTATGCAGTTGTCGGGGTTATCGAATGTAAACGCCTTACCGCCGGCACCCTTATAGTCAATATCCAGTCCGCGGTGAATGGTCTGGGCGTCCGCCCCCGTTGTTTCACAAATGCGTTTAGCGGCGCGCCCCGTGGGCGCCAGCAGTTGTGTAGTCTTATTATTGGCACGGTTAATGAACAGTATTGCCTTTATAATCGTCGTTTTGCCTGTACCCGGACCGCCGGTGATAACAGAAACCCCACAGTTAATTGCGGTTTTAATGGCGTTCTTTTGGTTTTCGTGCAGTGTTATATTGTTTAACGTTTGGTAGTTATCAATTAAACCGTCAAGGGCATTGGCATTATCATTGTCGGCGGCGGATTTCAGCAGATTGATTTTTTGGGCAATGATTTTTTCCGCATTAAAAAATTTGGTCAGCATTATGCCCGAAACGCCGTCAATATCAAGCGAAACGGTAACACGGTCCAAACATAGTTCGTTAATTATGCCGTTAAACAAGGGTATTAACTGCTCGGTTCTTATTTGCAGCAGCCTGCATACAGATTTGGCC
>JAITIK010000131.1 GCA_031279555.1 Treponema sp.
CCGCTTCTATCTTTCATTAACTTGACATGGGTTTTCTTCATATATTTTCCTTGTCTATAAAAGAAATTTGGCATGGAATTGACATCGCCTCTCCAGAAAAATTTGTTTGACAATCCCTCTTCTCAAGCATTGAAAACACCTGCGGCAAGAACTGCCGGCGCCAACACTCAAGGCTTGAAAGACAATCAAAATCTATAATAATTATATAGCATAAAGTTGTCATTTTCAATATTTTCCCAATATTTTTCTAGAAAAACGCATGAAACTGCGCTTACTATGCGTTCTTGTTGGCATACCGCTTGCTTCTAAATTATCCGGATGCCAGCAAAAGCGGCGCGTGGGAAGGCGGCGCATCTTTTTGGACAGATGCTATCCCGCAAGCGTCGCGTATTTTCTCGTCCGGCGAACCTCGTTTTTTCACAGGTTTTATCTGAATGGGGCGTTGCGCCTCTTGACAAACCACGCGAGATAGTGTAACGTACTTTAACAAGAAACACAGGAGAGATGCGAGAGCGGTTGAATCGGACGGTCTCGAAAACCGTTAAACTCGTAAGGGTTTCGAGGGTTCGAATCCCTCTCTCTCCGGCGCATACGTTCTGTTTGCAACCAGCAAGCGGGGCGTTTGAAATGAAGCTCTAGTGTGTTTATGGTTCTGGAGAGATGACCGAGCGGTCGAAGGTGCACGATTGGAAGTCGTGTGTACCCGTGAGGGTACCAAGGGTTCAAATCCCTTTCTCTCCGATTGCGCATACTCATTGTTGATGATGAAAAAAACATTCGGTTGTCTCTAAAAAAATACCTTGCATTGGAACAGATCGACTCTGTTGGGGTTGAAAACGGTGAAATTGCCCTCGCATGTCTTGAAAAAGAGGCTTTTGACGCGGTGGCGTTGGATTTGAAACTGCCCGGCATGAGCGGACAGGATTTGCTTGAGCGGATACAACAGCGGGGCATAGCCGCGCCGGTTTTAATGATGTCCGCGCATGGAGAGATTCCTGACGCAGTGCAGGCGCTCAAATCCGGCGCGAAAGATTACCTTGTCAAGCCCTTTGATCCGGCTGAACTCATCATTAAATTGCAAGCGCTGGTAAAAAACAAACATCTTGAAGATGTTGTAGAGGCTGAAAAACGTACAAGCCCCATAAAAACAGGCATAATCGGTCAATCAGAAATAATGCGGAATATATCCGTGAAAATTGACAAGCTCGCGGCGACCACTGTAACGGCGCTTATTACCGGTGAAAGCGGTACGGGCAAAGAAGTGGCGGCGCGCGAAATTCACGACAGAGGAAATAACAGCGCGGAACCGTTTATAGCGATAAATATAGGCGGAATAAACGAAAACCTCATGGAAAGCGAGCTTTTCGGGCATGAAAAAGGCTCCTTTACCGGCGCAGTTGGACGGAAAATGGGGCTTTTTGAGCTTGCGGGGCGAGGGACGATCTTTCTTGACGAAATCGGCGAGATGCCCATGCCGTTGCAGGTGAAGTTGCTGCGTGTGCTTCAGGATCGCAAGATCCGCAGACTCGGGGGTATGAACGACATTCAAGTTAACGCCCGCATCGTGTCGGCGACAAACCGCCGCCTGGAAACCATGATTCAGGAGGGGCGCTTTCGTGAAGACCTCTTTTACCGGCTGAATGTGTTTAGGCTGGAACTGCCCCCACTGCGGGAGCGCAGTGAGGATATTCCGCTTTTGGCGGATTTTTTGTTAAAAAAAACAGCTTCTCGTATGGGGCGCGAGGCGCCGCTTCTGTCTCCGGAAGCCCTTGACAAGTTGAGCGCATATTCGTTTCCGGGCAATATCAGGGAATTGGAGAACCTCCTTGAGCGCGCCCTTATTTACGGAGAAAGTCATATCATAAAAGCGGAAGATATTGAACTGCATGAAAAGCCCGCGCCGCTTAAAAGCCATGATCGCTTCAAAAAAGACGCGGCGGATTCCGTCGGATATTCTCTGGAAGACATTGAAAAAGAAGCTATTTCGGAAAGCCTCGCGCGAAATAACGGCAACCGCACCAAGGTTGCGGAAGAATTGGGCGTAACCCGAAAAACCGTACTTAATAAGATAAAACTGTACGGCTTGGAGCGACAGTGAAAAACGCTGAGTTTCAACCGGACGTCCTTAAAATGAAGCGGTTTCAAAACCAACCCGAACGCAAGTTCGCGTTTTGGAATAGGCTCAAATGATTGGATTCAGCCAATTGAGACAAGGGCGGATGCGAAGCGGCAATGAGCCGCCGTCATTCCCCAATTTCCGCGCCGGCTGATTTTTGAAAAAAACGCTTGACAAAAAAGAACGTTTGCGATATACTATTTCCATTAATGCGGCGATGGTGGAATTGGTAGACACGCCAGCTTGAGGTGCTGGTGCCGAGAGGTATGGAAGTTCAAGTCTTCTTCGCCGCAACAGCTTACAATAATCAATATCGTCCTGCGGCGCAAGGATGGAAGTTCGGTTGCTTGTGAAACATCATTTCGTTTGTTTTCTATGAATACGATTAAAGAACCCACATACATTGAAATCCTTGACACCACTTTGCGGGATGGCGCGCAAGGCGAGGGCATCAGTTTTTCCGTACAGGATAAACTCGCCATAGCGCAGGCGTTAGACGAACTCGGCGTACGCTGGATCGAGGCTGGAAATCCGGGCAGCAATCCCAAGGATATGGAATTCTTCCGGATCGCTTCAAAACTCAAACTCGAACATGCGGAACTTGCCGCATTCGGTTCAACCCGCAAGAAGGATATGTCAGTCGCTGAAGACGCGCAGGTGCGGAGTCTTCTCGCCGCAAACACGGATGCGACGGTGATTTTTGGCAAGAGTTGGGACATCCATGTCGCCGAAGTCCTGCGCGTCAGTCTTGACGAGAACCTCGCCATGATAGGCGAAACCATCGAATTTCTCAAAAAAAACAACCGTACTGTTATCTTTGACGCCGAGCATTTTTTTGATGGTTACGCTGCAAATCCACACTATGCGCTTTCCACTCTCAGAATCGCGCTCGCATCCGGCGCTGATCGGCTTATACTGTGCGATACCAATGGCGGCGCTTTCCCCGACAGCATTGCCCGTGTGGTGAAAGAGACTTTGGCGGCGTTGGGAGAGGGAACGCGAGAGATGGAGAACGGAAATTCGCTTCGCGCAAAGCTCGGCGTACATCTCCACAATGACGGCGGCATGGCGACCGCATCCACGCTCATGGCAATAAAGGCGGGTTGCTCCCACATACAGGGAACGCTCCTTGGTTTCGGCGAACGGTGCGGCAACGCGGCTCTTGCGGAAATCATACCCGGCATAGAACTGAAACTCAAGCGCCGTTGCATTGCGGAAGGCAAACTGGAGCGGCTTTTCTCCACAGCGCGCAAGGTGGCGGAGATTTCCAATGTCGTGGTTCCCGATTCCATGCCCTATATAGGAGCGTCGGCTTTTTCGCATAAGGCGGGTATGCACGCGGATGGCATTCTCAAAGTCAGTCGCTCTTTTGAACATATTGAACCGCACATAGTTGGAAACAGCCGCCGTTTCCTTATAAGCGAAATTGGCGGGCGTTCCGCCATAGCTGAGCGGGTCAAGAAAATCGACCCAAGCGTCACCAAGGATCATCCGGCAATCGTGGCACTTGCCGCAAAACTCAAGGCGTTGGAGGCGGAAGGCTGGCAGTTTGAAGGCGCGGACGGCAGTTTTGAAATTATGGCGCGTCAGGAACTCGGCAAATATCAGCCCTTGTTCACCATCGCGGACTATCGCGTGGTGAGCGAACATTCCGCCTGCGGCGTTGCGGCGTACTGCCACGCCTGGGTAAAAGTTCTGGTCGATGGGCAACAAGAAATAGCGGCTGCGGAAGGCGCCGGCCCCGTCAACGCGCTTGACGGGGCGTTGCGGGGCGCGTTGAAACGCTTTTACCCGCAACTCTCTCAGGCGCGCCTTACAGACTATAAAGTACGTGTCATTGACGGAAAAGACGGGACCGCCGCAAAAGTCCGCGTGCTTATCGAATCCACGGATGGCGCGCAAACATGGACAACCGTGGGCGTCTCAACGGACATCATTGACGCAAGCCATATGGCGTTGGTTGACGCCATTGAATACAAAATCATTTCCGACATTGAGCGGCGGTTCAAGGCGTATTTGTAAATGTATATATGCTCGTGGAACGCCTCATAATGTCTCACTTTATGACGAATGGAGGACGAGACGCTTTAGCGCCTGAAGCATATACAGTCCCGTTATGCGCCGTTTTTCCTAAATTTTCTCAAAAATATAAGTGGCTGTAAAAGAAGGCTCCGATTCGGCGGGAGGGAGGGCGCCCGCTTCAGAGCGGCTGTGTCGTGAAGGCGGAGCCTAAAGACAAAAAAGATCCGGGGAATTCCAACCGGCGTCCTGGGCCGCTTGGGAGCATGCAAACAATAGCCGCCAAAAACTATGCGCCCCTCTCCGCCTTGAATCAACTCCGCCCGCCGATGAATGCGGGCGCGCCGATTCCCCCGGACGATTCGGCGCGGCTTCCGGCGTTTGTCCTGAAGCGGCTTGATCCGACCCCCTGTATGAGGCGTACAGCGCATGCGGCGAAAGGCGGCGAAGGGGGCGGGCCGGCCGGGGGCGCGAGGCGGCGGAGCGGGGGGATGGGAAGCCGGTCGCGGCGGACGAAGGGGAAGGGAAGGGCGCGCGGCCGGGCGGGGGTAAAAGAGGGGCGGGCGGCCGCCCCGCGATATAGTCGTATCGCTCGGCATCGCCCTGTACGGAGACATGGAGCGCATCCATTCCAGCCGCGCTCCGGCCAAGGCGCGCGGACAAGGCGTCGCCTTTGTATGGCTGTCACAAGGGGGCAGACCGCCGTCCCGCGGGATGGCGGACGCCTTCAGGAAACTGGCCTGTTATGCGAAGTTTTGGCATTTCCATTTATTAGGCGTAAGCCTATAGGGGTTTAATGCCCCGCCGCGTAGCGGCGGCTGAAAGTGGAGTGCGCTTGAAGGATGGCTGAGATCGTCCGAAAAGAGCGTAATGGAAGCGCGCTCAAACGCCGCGAAGTCTGTCCAGCGAAATACCGGAGAGCGGCGATAGAGGTGGAGATATCACCTAGGGATAGAGGCGTGATATGAGACAAGGCTTCTGGAGATGGGGAATGGATCACGCGCATTTTCTAGTTCAGTCAGCGCCGACGTACAGCCCCGATCGGATAGTACGGACTATAAAGAGTATAAGAGCAAAGAAGATATTAAATCGCACCCGAAAGTAAGAAAGACGCTATGGGGAGGAGAATTCTGGAGTGGGGGATTTATGGTGGGGAGAGCGGGAGAACGTGGAGATGAGAAAGTGTTGCGGCGGTATATAAGGAATCAGGGGAGAAATCCTGGAAATTATCAGAAAACACATGAAGGGAAACATCTGGAATTATTTCCGTATCAGAATAAAGCGTGAAGGTTAAAAAAATACCGGGAACTTGTAAAAATTTTGTGTAAACGACTATACTGCACAAGGAGAAAGCATGGCCTTTTCAAAAGAGCTTCTGGATGAAATTCTGAAGTGCCGTCACTGCCCGGACGATTTTTACGGGCAGCAGGGGATCATGAGACAGCGTGTCAAGGCGTTGACCGGGGCGGATCTGGAGGCTGAATCGGCCTGTCATCTTGTCTGTAAGAACCATGGGCGGGGTGAAAAAACAGCGACAAATCGACGGAATGGGAAAACGGCCAAAGACCTGAGAGCCGACGGCGGGCCGGCGGGTGTCGAAGCGTCATGGGAAGCGAGGCGTTCAGGGAGTTCAAAGGATTTGACGATAAAATCCTGTCGACATACGCCTTGTCGCCCGCCGGATCGCCTGAAAGACGTCCACGCGGTTGAGGGGCCGCCTGAATTAATCGGCCGGGCGGGTCGGCGGAGCGAAAGAACTGGCGGGCGAATGGAGGGGCCGCCCGCTTGAAGCGCTTTAACCGGCGCTGTTCCTTGACGCCCTGCGGACGGACGTCCAAGACGGCTCTACGGCGGTTAAAAATCGGTATTCTCGGAATTGCGCTAGGAATTACCGAACGCCTTAGATAAAACCGTGTTGGTTTTGCCTTAATCTTTATGAATTTTGAATCTTGATTATCTTTGATATCTGTATATATTGCGCTCCAATTGCGCTTGGCATTGTACGTCCTTTTAAGTTTAATTTCTCTCTATAACCCTGCGGTTCAGCAATTTCCCATATTTCAACTGGGATAATAGTTTTTGAGAGTCTCTTATATTTAAGTTTTTTCTGATTTTTTATTTTGGTATATTTTTCAAACCATGTCAAGGGGCATTTCGCATAACGTTCCTGCTGTTTGCGAGCCTTCGGTTCGACGACGTTTTGCCAACTCGAATGAAGGCTTTTCGGCGGCGTATACGCCGGCAAAGACCAAGGCAGGCAAAACTGTGGGTGGAGTGAGTTGTGGGAGTGGAGCGTTCCCCAACTACGCTAGGGCGCACAAGCGGGCCTGTTATGCGAAGTGAGGGCGTATCTCATCCTCTTTTCCATTATATATTTTTTTGTCTCTATACCCTTATCAATTACCTTGTCAGGCGAAAGTTCGCCTTTTCCCGGTAAGCGGCGTGATCCATATCTGAAGCGATGAGTTTTACCATGTCCGCGTCATTCCCACACGTCCAGTTCTCTGTTTTTGAAGAAATACTTCCTGTCTTTTTCTCCTATTTCACGGACAACACGGCAGGGGACGCCAAAGGCAACGACGTTTGTGGGTATGTCGCTGGTAACAACGCTTCCGGCGCCTATTACTGAATTATCGCCTATGCTTATGCCCGGCATTAT
>JAITIK010000186.1 GCA_031279555.1 Treponema sp.
TATACTGCGGCGGCGATTTTTTGTAAAGGGGGCTGTTTCTGAAAATATCCGAGGTAAAAACAAGTGCGATATTAGCGGTATGCGGCTCAAATTTAATTTTCCGGATGGTCTCATATAACTCTAGTTTTTTTGTCGTCCTCCATGATAAACACAGTCGCTTCCCCTCCAAAACCCAAGACCTTAAAGGGCTCGCCTGTCGGAGAATACAAGCGTGTTTCGACCCTTCCGTCGGCGCCAATCGGGGCATGACCCTGCTCTTTGTAGTAACCGTCATCAGAAATCGACCAACGTTCGTCCCTCATAATCCCGATATAAAGCGCCGCGCCGGGACTGAAAACGGGAGCGGGCAAACCGCTGATAGTAACGGTTGCCGGCGGCGCGTCGTCGTATTCATCGAAATCGCTCTCGAAATCGCATGAAGCCAAAAACAACAGCAACAAAACCGCCAAATACGGCAAACGATAAGTCTTCATAACCTGCCTCCTTCTCCGTACTCCAGTACATCGTAATCCGCCGAAAAAATAACATGTATGTTTCCGAAATTCCAAGGGGAAACCGTGGGCGTGTCCCGCAGTTCCCCGCGCGTTCTTTCAGGACAACCCCTGCTATTACATCAAGCCAAGTTGTTTCATTATATTGATGGCGTCAGGGCCGCCCTGTTCCGCAGCCTTGATAAGCCACTCGGCGAACTTGCGGCTGTCTTTTGGCGTTCCGCCCATGCCCTGGATGTAAAACACGGCAACGTTAAACGCTATGCGCAGGCTGACGCCGGCTCTTCCGCCGTATCCGCCGCGCCAATCCCGCCTATACCCCGCGTCGTCTTGAACATAAAGAAAAAGTCAGCTATTATTAGAAGCTGTAGCAAAACTAACCCGAACATAGTTCGCCGAACATAGCTCGCGTTTTGGAACAAGTTCATTATATAAACCATTAGTTGATCCTTTTATATAAGGAAGAAAATAGAGGAGATGATAAAACATTTTGCCGCCTTGTCCGGCAATCTGTACCCGCGTATGATGAAAGAACCTGTTTTTACCGTACAACCGAATTCATGCGTCTTTTTCGTGGGGATCAAAGGCACCGGCATGTCCGCGTTGGCGGAGCTATTGCTCAACGCCGGCGTTAGGGTGAGCGGTTCGGATACGGGCGATATTTTTTACACGGACGCGATCCTTAAAGAACTCGGCGTCCCGTATGTTGAAACCTTTGACGCCGCGCACATACACGATGGCGTTGATTTCGTCGTCTATTCCGCGGCGTATTCCCCTGAGACGCATCCGGAACTGTTGGAAGCGTCCCGGCGCGGCATACCGCTGTTTAAATACACGGACGCGCTCGGCGCGTATTCAGCCAATTTCGACTCGTCCGGCATTGCGGGCGTTCATGGCAAGACCACCACAACCGCCCTGGCCGGCTCCCTGTTGAAAGGAGCGCGTTTGCCCGCGCAGATATTGGCGGGAAGCGCGGTGAGCGTTTTCAATGGACACTCAACGCTTTCGCTTGGCAATGGGTACTTCGTGGCGGAAACCTGCGAATACCGGCGGCATTTCCTCTCCTTTCACCCAAAACGCATCGTACTCACCAGCGTGGAAAGCGACCACCAAGACTACTATCCCACATACGAGTCCATACGGGACGCCTTTATAGAATATGGAAGAAAACTTCCTCCAGGCGGCGAGCTTGTCTACTGCGCGGATGACGAAGGCGCGTGTGAAGTCGCCGAAACGCTCAGGAAAGAACAGCGCGGCCTTGTGTTTACGCCCTACGGTTTTACCGCGCGGGGAGATTTCGGAATAAAGCGCTTTTCCGTAGAAAACGAGCGGCTCGTATTTGAACTGAACGCTTTTGCGGAGCCTTTCGCGCTTAGGATTCCCGGCAGGCACAACGCGCTCAACGCCGCCGCCGCGCTTGCGCTTGTTTCGTCCATAGCGCGGACCGAGAACCGCGCCGCCGGCGTCACCGCCCTCAGCGCCGGATCCATGACCAAAGCGCAGCTTGAAGGCGCGCGGCGCGGACTGGAGCGTTTCCGCGGAAGCAAACGCCGCTCCGAGATCATCGGAGAGAAAAACGGCGTTCTTTTCATGGACGATTACGCCCACCACCCCACAGCCATAAAGACCACCATTGAAGGTCTCAAAACATTCTATCCCAACCGCCGGCTTATCGTGAGTTTTATGCCCCACACCTATACTCGCACCGCGGCGCTCTTGGACGAGTTTGCGACGGCGTTTGACGGAGCGGACGCGCTCCTGTTGCATAAAGTCTACGCCTCAGCGCGCGAGACGTATTCAGGCGGCGTTACGGGCAGGACGTTGTTTGAAAAGATTGAAACCATTAAAGAAGAGGAATATGCGCCCCGCGCAAAGGAAATTTTGTATGTGGAAGAGCCTTTGGACGCGCTTCCGCTCGTCAAACCCATGCTCAAAGCGGGCGATCTTTTCCTCACTATGGGCGCGGGCGACAACTGGAAGCTGGGCAAAGCCTTGCTGGAAGAAGCGTAAGCTGATGTGAAAAAGCGTCGCCACCTATTTTGGGGCGCCTGCAAGCGGCGGCATGAGGAGACTTTTCGCAGAATCCGCACGGTTAATCTCGCGTTGCGGGATGCCTCAACCAGATGCATGCCACGCTCCGTTCTTGCGGATTCCCGCTTGCCTTTTGTATTCTTTTCGTTTATCATAAAGGAAAAAGGAGTTCATATGCGCAACATCCGTTTTTTCTTGCTCATTTCTTTTGTTTTCTGCGGTTCTGTGGATATTTTTGCCCAAGAGACGGTTAATGACAGAGAGTTGTTAGAGCATCAGGGGCCGGTGGAATTTATCAATAATACTACCATACCCGCTATAATCGACAGCCGCGCCGCTATTTGGGAAATAGGGAACAGTTTAGGCGGAAGCGTTAGCGACGGTTCGGTTCGCGCGGGACAAACCAGACGTTATTTTGTCATTCATTGTGTGTCGCCGGAGGAGACCGGCAAATTCGATGCGGATATTTTTGGACTTGGACCCAACGCCGGGGTCGATCATATTAGAAATTTAAGACTCATCATTCAGGGCTATCTGGAAGCGGCCTACCGCTATTCTTCGCAAGACGCCGCGCTTCTCGCCCAATATATCACCATTTACAACGCGGTGTTCCACAAAAATATACAGTATTTTAACGCCAATTATAACGAAATTGTAACCGCCAACCTTGCCGAGGAAAAAACCGGCCTGCCGGTTCATTACAGAGAGTGGCCCGGACAGTCTCTTATCGTTATTCCGCTTGGAAACGCCCAAGCGGGTTCTTTAAGCGCGGTCAATACGACGCCGCTTACCGATCCAGAGGTGGTGGAAGAGCAACGGAAAGAACAGGACATGGGTATAGAGACGCGGCAGGACATGGTGGACTTAAAGGAGCGGGAAGCGGAGGAAGCCGAGCGGAGGGCGCAAGCGCAAGAGCAGGCGG
>JAITIK010000060.1 GCA_031279555.1 Treponema sp.
GCAATTTCTAGTTGCAATGATGGAATAAGGCCGGTTATTTTTAAGATTGAATTAACAGACGAGGTGTCAAAAATAAATTTTGTTCCCATTGAATAATAAACAAATAGTTTTTGAATTAAAAATAAATGCAATTAAACATTTATAAAAATAAAATTGGATATAAATTTATATTCAAGAAATAATTATAAATATATTTGAATAAATCATTTGAATATAAAAATATAGAGTACGCCCCAACTTCGCATAACAGGACTGTTTACGCTTCGGGGCTAAAGCCCCTCGGCCTTCATTCGCCTAGCTCAATCGCTGCGATCATTCTCACGGCTCACTCCACCACATTTTGGCGGCTCTGGTCTTTGTTGCGCGAAGCTTTTATCCGGGCCGCCCAAACGTCGCATACAGCCGGAACGTTAGGCGCAATTTGTCCTAAAATTGGTCGGAATAATTGGTTGAATTTTTTTTGAAAAACATTCGAAAAATCTATTGAATAAAATATTGTATGGGTGTAAAATATTTCTGGAGAAAAATTATATGGCAAGTGTTGAAATTGATTTTGTAGCACCTGATGTTCTTACGGCATTTGAAACTTACAGCGAAGTTTTTGGGGCTGAAGCGGTGGAAAAATCATCTCTTGAAAGGGGGGCTTAATCTCTTGGGGATTAAGCCCCCGCCCTTTAGGGCGGCTCGCTTTATAAGCGAAATATGATGGGCTAGAGGCGTGAGTGAATTCATACATAAATCGCGTAATGTCTCAGTATCATTATATCATACGGCTGTCCTGCGAAGCGCGGGCGGGCGGCGGCAAGCGGAGCGGCGGATGAAACAATAAAAGAAACGCGCGAAAGATATTGGGATGAAATTTCTTGAGATGGGGGCGGAAGGAGATCGCGCGCGTTTTCCCGCCCAGCCGGCGCCGCCACACGGCCCGCCAAGGGAAGCGTTTTTGGGCATCCGAAAGCGAAGGGATGGTTACGGGCGGCGGCGAGCGCGTATGGGAGTGAAGGGGCGGCGTCAAATCGCGTAAAATCGCAGGGAATGAAGAAAGAACGCAAACAGATGGATAAGATGCGATTGGAATTATTCTAATGTTTCAAACGACAATCTTAAGACGCCCCGCCCTTCAGCGCGGGATGATTCATCTTCCTGGCTGCTTTTCAGTTCCTACCCAAAAGTCTGCCACAGGTTAATCGCGCCCTCTTCCGCCGCCGCAGCTACGGAAATGGATTTGATTTCTTTTACTGCCATAGGTTAATCTCCAATAAAATTGTGCGTTTTATGTCCGCAGCCAACGGCCGCTTTCACGGAACGCCTTCCACGTTTTGTACGCCGTTCATGCGCGTACCCGCATATCCGTCACGCCTGTTCTCGCTTCATAGCTCCTCCTTTCCCGCTCATCCCCCCTACGGAATAACCGCGCTCACTATATCGCTCGTGGGCCTCTTCTTCACCGTGCCGGACTCCCGCCTCACCCCAAAACACGCCCGCTTTCCTCGCTCGTCCTCTTCAAACGTCAATTCCAGCCGGCTTCGGGTGGCGAAGTCCGAATGAATCAAATCCCGAACCTTTTCAGTCGGCGTATCCGCGACAAGCCACATGCATTCAAACCCGTGGACAAATTGGGGCTTCCCCCAACGCACTGCGTTTTCGTGGCGAAACTTGATCCGCAGTGTCTGCGGATAGGACGTGTCAATGTCGATGTCCGGCGCGGAATCCGGCGCGGGGTGGGGCGGCGAGGTCTTATCGTAAATCGGGATGCGAAGCTCCCTCCGCCCGTTGTCCGGCGTCTTGTCGTTGTTCTGGAGGTGGAACCTGACAATTCCTCCTCCTTCTTCTTGAGCGGGTCTCTTTTATCGTTTTCGCCTGCATGTCAAGTTTGGCGTAGGAGGCGGTCTTGCAATTTTCATGCAGGGACTTGACCTCAATATGCAGGGTTTCAAGCGCGGGCAATTTGTACTCGGGCAGCCCCACTCGGCCTTGTGATTCTTGGACACGTCAATAAGATTGCCGCTCCACTCGACAAATTCCGCATCTTTTGAAGGGATGTTACTCATAGAAAACTCCTTTCCGGGCCGCTTTGAGCGGCGATTAAATCGAACATGAACGCTCCTTGTAATGTATTAAATTGTCCCAACCGGCCGGCCGGCGGCTCCAATCGAGAGGATAGCGGCCTTAACCGAGAGGATAGCGGCCTTAACCGAGAGGATAACGGCCTTAACCGAGAGGATAACGGCCTTAACCGAGAGGATAACGGTCTTAACCGAGAGGATAGCGGCCTTAACCGAGAGGATAGCGGCCTTAACCGAGAGGATAACGGTCTTAACCGAGAGGATAGCGGCCTTAACCGAGAGGATAGCGGTCTTAACCGAGAGGATAGCGGCCTTAACCGAGAGGATAGCGGTCTTAACGCATAAGTTGACGGCTCCATTCGAGAGACTGGAAATCCTGTTCCGCCGCTGGCGGCGCCTGTAGCGGGGCTTGTTCCAGAGAGAAAGCGGCGCATCTTGCCGCGCGACGCATTACGCAACGCAAACGAACGACGTTGCGCGAGGTTGAGGGCTACGGAGACAGAATGTCTCCCAAATGGCATTCGGTTATATGCTACTAAGAAGTTCTGTGGGGGTAAAATGGAAAAGATTAATCGCGCCGGAAGGCGTCTTCGGCCTTGTCGGCTTGTTCATTTTTTATCAACGCTCCTTCTTGAAGATTTAGACGCTTGAGCCTCTCCCAAATTCAATTGGCGCGGGAATGTTGTTCCTTCTGAAACAACATCGCCTTTTAAAAGAACTATATACCTTTCATATCTAATTGTCAAAGAGTCAAGCGCGGGGGAATTTTTCCGGCGGCGGCGCAAAATGCGGCGCAAAATGCGGTTGCGGCAGTCTTTTTTCATATAGGGCGTTCCAATTTAGCGCCAGGCGCAAAGCCGTCCGGCTGCGCTGGATAGCTTTGCGTTGCGCTATATTTCCGTCAGCGCGTTATAGAGAACCGCGCCGGTTTCAACGCTCACGGAATTTATGGCGAGTTTGCGTTGGCTGCCCGAACCTGTGATGGAAAACGTTATGATGGTTTCCACTCCCAGCATGTGGCCAATGCCCACATAAGAATCGTCGCTCACCTCTCCCGAAGCCTGATATTGCTTTTCCGCGTTTATGGCCTCCAGACTCTGCCGGTCCAGAACGATTATACCGCTGGCCATGAGGGATGCTGTTATTTCCCGGATAATGACATCAACCCTGTCTCTCGCAGATGCGGATATGTTGAGCAAAGAAACGCGCGAACCCGCCGGAAGCGCGGCGATGAGTCCCGCCGATGCGTTTTTGATGACTACGTCTTGGGCGGATGCGCCGGTTTGGTTCGCCGCCGCCGCCTCATTTTGGCTTCTGAATCCTATCAGACGAGCCAACTCCGCGCGGGCCTTGGGATACCCTGTGACGTTTGCGAGAGCGGACATGAGGGAAATCGCCGCGTCCAGACCGTCCAGCGGCTGCGCCAAAATCGCCTGGTTGTAACCCGCCGCCAGACTGTTCGTTTCCGCGTAAATTCTGGCGTAGGCGTCTTGAGCCGCTTTCAGATTTCCCGCCTTTACCAGGGCGTTGGCTTCTTTCATCCTGGCCT
Organism: Treponema sp.; assembly: GCA_031279555.1. Taxonomy (GTDB): domain Bacteria; phylum Spirochaetota; class Spirochaetia; order Treponematales; family Breznakiellaceae; genus JAIRKH01. The sequence goes on from JAITIK010000060.1 coordinate 3,616, forward strand.
TGAGAGGCTTGTCCTTGGATGTCTCCTTGTCCAGCGTCAGCTTTTCCTGGGATGTCCAGGGAACTATCTCACGGTTAAAGTCTCTCAGTTTGCCTTCGGCAATACGCTTTGCCATAGAATCGCCTGGTTGCAGATCGGACCAGTTGTCATTGCTATCCGTCATCGTACCGGATATCGTCCGCTCGCCGATAACGGTCCCGTCTCTGTCGCGTATTATGCGATATGTGAACTCAATGGACACTTTTCGGTCATAGACGGTCGCCTGGACTTTAACCGTCTTACCGTCGCTATTCTTTCTGGCGCGCGCCTCCTCATGGGAACTGTCCCGCACCGTATAATCCGTAACCGCCCCCATAAAAATGGCGTCCGCCATGCCCTTGTTCGGCTTGTATGCGAAGGGTTCCACCAGCTTGAACTTGCCTGTCCCGTTGATTTTATCCCTGAATATGTTCGTCAGCGACGAGGCAATCCGCCGTCTATTCCCTGCCCCTTCAAAGGGCATGACCACCAGTCGTTCGATGCCGTTTGTGTCCATCTTGGGCGGATGGTTGACGGCAATTGGTATGAAAGTCGAGCAAGAAACGAAGAACGCCGCCGCCATGAAGAGCGTTCCCAGAAGTGACATAAGTTTTTTCATTTGAAAAACTCCTTTGCGGATTTTATCCATGCGCGGTCTCTCCCGCTGTCTCATTTATATACGAACCATTCCGCATACACCTTTCTCACGGCGGTTCCCATAACCAATAGTTATTCCTACGAAATATATTCCGCAGAACGCCTTCCGCGATGTTTGACACGCTCTTTATGCGCGCGTTCGCGCATCCATTCCATGTTTCAACGCTCCATAGACGCCTCCTTTTAATGTCAATATTGTCCGCCGTTTGCACGGATATCCAAGCGGCGGCGTCTTTTGTTTTCTATTTTTAACGCCCTCGCGGGACTTTCAAGATTATTCCGCGCCGCGACCTGGGCGCTCAAAACCGCGCTCCAGTTCTTCGCCATTGCCGCTTGCCCGTCCCGTGTTCCGGGATTCCAGTCTTTGCGTGTCGCCATTGTTATCGCTCCTTGACATTGAGCTTATTGAATGCGGCGTTCGGCATCCCTCCCGAACAAGGCGTTTTTGTTTAAATAGAGGGGGAAAGGGGGCAAACGCCGGATGTATGCCGCCGCAATTTGAGGGCGCTTGTTTTTACGTAAGGCTGTTCCATACGTTTCAAAACAATCTTATTTTATATGGCCTTATAAGAATATGCAACTCCTTTTCTTCAAGAATTCGCTTTAAAAAGCTTGAACCTGAATGGCCCCGCTCATTTTAGGCCCCTGGCCTCTTGTTTCAACACATAGTTGACCCGCCTTGAATAGGAAGGCGCAAACACTTTGAGAGCCGCTGATCAAACGCCTTGCGCAAGGCGGCGGCAATTCGATTCTGCTTGACGCTGATTTTGGAGGATTGGGAATAGAAGCCTGCCATTCACATAAAGTCAAGCAAGAGCTATCAACTGGCCAAACGAAAAAGGCGTATAACAAAAGGCTGTCGCGCAGGCGTGTTGTCATTGAATATATCAATTGCAAGATAAAAGTATTTAAAAGTATGGCGTATCCTTGCCGGAGTCATTGCCACAATCGACATTTCCTGATAATGGCTTTGATTTGTGAGGCTATAAACTATGGCTGGCTGGTTTAGATGGGTGTTAAACAAATCGGCGCCGATCTACAAAGTATGCTGAAGATGGAAAGGCAAAGACAATAGGGGGCAGAAAGAGGCGTTATGGAAACAAGTCAATCATCATAGAACACAAGCGTCCCCATTGCCATTGACCCAACGTAACCCGGAACGGGAAAAAGAACAAGGGCGAACAAAATTGCCGATGTAAGAAATGAGGTCGTCAATTTATAAGCGGACATGAGCGCAGTCGGCCCGGGACGTTTTCATAGGTTAAAAGTATGATAAAAATCATGTTGGCCAGAGGGTTTGGTGTATGGGGTGGCGGGATAACACTCGAAACAAGCGCGGTAATTGCTGGGCCGCACTGAAGCGCCTCCAGCTATTTATTTAGGGTTTTGAAACAGGATCAAATTTTCAAAAATTTTAGGCCCCATTGCGTATAACGTTCCGGCTTTTTACGACGTTTGGGCGACGCTATAAAGAAACCTCTAAGCGTAAGGGCGGGTTTCACGCCGCCCAAATGTCGTCGAATCGAAGATTCGCCGCGGACGGAACGTTATGCGCCATACTATATCTGAAAAATTTATTGATAATTTATTAAAGCGGCGGTATAATAGTAATAATGAAGAAGCCGGGCGTCACCTGGCGGGTGACAGTCGGAACGGCAAGCGACATAAATCTGTCTGGGTTTGAGGCGGAGGCGGCTGGCGCCGCCGCTTATGAAAAAAGATAGATTTTATGAAATCAAAACGCTTGCTGGAATGATGCCAAGAAGGAGGATGGTTATGCGGGTTTCAAAAGTGTTGTTGTTTTTAGTGGGGTTTGTTTGTATTTTCGCTGGGACCGTGTCGGCTCAATATTCATGGGCGGAACTGCAAAGGATGTATATGTCTTATTTAAGCGTCGAGGGGTATTCGCCTTCAATCGATTCCGACGGCGACGTCGCGTTCAAAAAGGAAGGGCGGCCGTTCTGGATTGAAGTGAATGAAAATGATTTGGGATATTTCAGGATAGGGTATTTGGCTAATTACGCTTTGGATTATGAATACGAAGCGCGTCAATTTCCCATTGCCATGGATTACGCAAACAGAAGGACAAAGGTAGCTAAAGTGTATTCCTTGGAAGACGGCGGGCGTTTTATGATATCCGCAGAAATATATGTCGCAACACCCGAAGATTTTAAAATCGTATTTAACAGGATGATAAATGCGATAAACAAAGCCAGGGAAAACTTTCTTGACAAAATGGAAGAATGACTTCGACATAACGCAAGCCCGCGTCCAGCGTTTTTTTCATTGGATACACCGGACGCGCCCCATAATGCCCCCAGTTGGAGGGAGTTCTTTCATCTTGCCTAAAACGCGGTTAAAGACTATCATAATTGCATTATGATAGATTTCGTTCATCTCCACGTACACAGCGATTATTCCTTGTTGGACGGCGCGGCTTCGGTAGAGAGCCTCGCCGACAAAGCCGAAGACTTGGGCATGAGGCATCTTGCCATTACGGACCACGGCAATATGTTCGGGGCGCTGAAATTCATCGCCGCCTGCAAAGAACATGCGGATCATTCGCCGCGCGCCAATCCCATTCACCCCATTATCGGGAATGAGTTTTACATGGCGCCCGGCTCCCGTTTTGAAAAGAGCGGGTCGGAACATGGAAATAAGTACTACCACCTGATACTCCTCGCAAAAGATGCGCGAGGCTATAAAAATCTTTTGAAATTAACATCCGCTTCGTATATAGACGGCTTTTACTATAAGCCGCGCATCGATGAAGAAGTTCTGGTTAAATATCATGAAGGGCTTATCTGTCTTTCCGCGTGCATTGCCGGTGAAATTCCAAGCCTCATTCTGGAAGACAAAATAGAAGAGGCTGAAAAAAAAGCGCGGTGGTTTCGGGATCTGTTTGGAGATGAAGATTTTTACCTTGAATTGCAGGATCACGGGCTGAAGGAGCAGAAAAAAGCTAACGAGGCGCTCATAGACATAGCGAAACGCACCGGCATTCCGCTTGTCGTTACCAACGACATTCATTACCTTGAAAAAGACGACTCTGTAGTTCAGGACATCCTTCTCTGCGTCAGCACCCAAAAAAAACGCGACGATAAAAAACGTATGCGTTTTGATTCCGTTCAGTTTTACTTCAAAACCGGCGACGAGATGGCGGCGTTGTTCCCTGAATATCCGGAAGCCGTCGCAAACAGCGTGCGCATCGCCGAACGGTGCAAAACCGAAATTCCCAAGATTAAGACGAAAGACCTTCCCAAATACCTCCCTGAATTCGAAATTCCCCTCGGCTTTAAAGACGCCGACGAGTACATGCGCCACCTTACGTTTGAAGGGCTTGCAAAACGGTATCCCAATTACGGGGAAGAAATCCGCAAACGGGCGGAATATGAGCTTGACGTCATCATAAAGATGGGCTTTACGGGTTATTTTCTCATTGTGGCGGACTTCATCAACTGGGCGAAGGAACATGGCATCGCGGTTGGTCCGGGTCGCGGCTCAGGCGCGGGTTCCATTACGGCGTATGCCCTCCGCATCACGGACATAGACCCGCTCAAGTACGACCTTCTGTTCGAGCGGTTCCTCAACCCTGAACGCATCTCCATGCCGGATTTTGACGTTGACTTCTGCAATGAACGCCGTGATGAGGTGATCCGGTATGTTACGGAAAAATACGGCAAAGACCGCGTGGGGCAGATCATCACCTTCGGTACGCTCAAGGCGAAGGCTGTCATCAAAGACGTCGCCCGCGTTCTTGACATTCCGCTCTCGGAAGCGAATATGATTGCCAATCTCATTCCCAAAGACCCAAAAATGACGCTGAAAAAGGCGTTTGAGGAGGAGCCGAAACTGCGGGAATTGGAGGAGAACTCCAAGTATCAGGAATTGTTCTCCTTCGCCCGCAAATTGGAAGGCAAGAACCGCAACTCAAGCCTCCATGCAGCCGGCATCGTTATTGGAAAGACATCCCTCGAAAACTATGTGCCGTTGTACAAAGACCCCAAAACCGGCGGCGTGGCGAGCCAGTACACCATGGACGTCATTGAGGAGCAGGGGCTGGTGAAAATGGACTTTTTGGGGCTTAAAAACCTCGATCTCATCAAAAACGCCATTGACCTCATCAAAAAACGGGGCAAAGAATACGCCAATTTTACCATTGAGGCTATCCCCGAAGACGATGAGGCGACGTTTAAGATGCTGGGAGAAGGGAGGAGTTCGGGCATTTTCCAGTTTGAATCTCAAGGCATGCAGAATGTGCTGAGGCAGGCGAAACCGACCAGCATTGAGGATCTTATCGCCTTGAACGCCTTGTACCGCCCTGGACCTATGGACTACATTCCGCAGTTTATTGAGTCCAAATGGGGGAGGCGGTCCATAGCGTATCCTGATCCGTGCCTTGAAGATATCCTCAAAGAGACATACGGGGTCATCGTGTATCAGGAGCAGGTTATGCAGGTCGCCCAGCGGATAGCGGGTTATTCGTTGGGGCAAGCCGACATGTTGCGCCGCGCAATGGGAAAAAAGAAGCGGGAGATCATCGACAAGGAAAAGGCGCCGTTTATCGCGGGCGCGGTGAAAAACGGGTTTAAGAAGGCTGACGCCGACCGCATCTATGAGATTTTGATTCCCTTTGCCAATTACGGTTTCAACAAGAGTCATGCCGCCGCGTATTCGGTGCTGGCGTATCAGACCGCGTATCTCAAGACGAATTTTTCCGCTGAATTTATGGCTGCGAAACTCACCAACGAGATCTCCGGCACGGACAGCCTCCCCGCCTACATTGACGAAGCCCGCAAGATGGGGCTTGTCATCGATCCGCCTGACATCAACCGTTCCGACCGGTACTTTTCCGTTGCGGACGGACGCATCGTGTACGGCTTTCTCGGCATAAAGGGCTTGGGCGAAGCGCCCGCTGACGAGATAATTTCCTGCCGCGAAAAAGATGGTCCCTACAAGAGCTTTCTGGACTTCCTTGAACGTGTGGATATTAAAGCCGTGGGCAAAAAGGTTGTGGAATTGCTCGCCCGAACCGGCGCATTCGACTCATTCGGCCTGACGCGGGCTACGCTGGTTGAAAATCTTGAAGAGGTTGCGGAATCTTTGCAAAAAAGCAAGGAAGGCAGAGCGTACGGACAGGGCGGTCTTTTTGACGACGAGCCGGAAGATCAGCGGCAGCTCTTTCGTTTTGTTGAAAAACCCGAATGGACGCGCATGGAAAAGCTCCAAATTGAGAAAGATCTGCTTGGCTTTTACTTTTCAGGCCACCCGATGGATGATTTTAAGCATATATGGGAGAAGTATAGCGCGCTGAATCTGGCGGATATCGACAACGCCGAAGATGGTATGTACACCATTGTCGGCATGATCAAAGACCTGAAGTCCCATCATACCAATAACGGTGAAATGGGGTTCAGCGCCATTGCGGATTACAACGGCGAAATTGAATTGACGCTCTTCGCCGATTCGTGGGCGCGGGCAAAGAACAGCCTTGCGGTGGACAGGGTTGTAGCGGTCAGGGGCAAGCTCAGCGCGTCCGATATGCGGGACAAACCGGGTTTCCTTGTTGACAGCGTACTCAACCTTGAAAAGCCCAGTCTTACGCAGACAGCTATTGACGCCTTTTTCAGCCACCCGCTTGACACGTACCGCGAAGCGTGGGAACAGAATTGTACGTTGAACCTTGCGCAGGCGGCGGGCGCGAAAGACGGCCTTTACATACTGGTGGGCGTCATCAGGAGCGTAAAGCCCTATCAGACGTCGAAAGGCGGAGATATGGCGTTTTCTTCCATTGAAGATTTTAATGGGCAGATCGATCTGGTGATTTTCTCGGACACGTGGGAAAAATGCCGGAATACGCTTGCGATTGATAAAATCGTCGCGCTCAAGGGCAAGCTCGACAAGTCTCGCCGTCCCGACAGGCCAAGCGTTATTGTAAATGAATTCCTTGATCTGGATCATTTGCAAAAGGAGGCGGAGTCCAATCCCAAAGACGCCGCGAAAAAGGCCGGTGAAAAGAAACCGTCAAAGCGACAGACGTCCTCGCAACCAATCGCGCCTGCGGATCCGCGGGCTTCGCGGACGGAAAAGCCTCGCGCTCCAATCGTGCATATCAGACTTACGGAGACCGCTGTGGAAACTGACAGTACGCTTATTGTTTTACGGGAGGCCTTGCTCGAAAAACAAGGCTCCTGCGAGGTGTACCTGCATGTCCCTGACGCGGAAGGCGAGACGATCATTAGAACCACCTCTCAGATACAAGCGTCCGCCGACGACGTTGCAATTGAAATGTATGCGTGTTGCGAGGGCGTTAAAAAAGTGTGGGCTGAGTAATCCGTCTTGCGGTAATGAACCTACGGTTCGGCGACGGTTTGCCAGACCGAACAGGGGATTCGTGGCGGCAAAGGCCAAGTCTGGCAATGGAGATATACGCCCCGGCATAGCTGGACTAGTTGCGCTGAGGCGCGTTCCTCTGCACAGCATCCTTTGGAGGCTTAGAATGATTGTATTCTCCCTGATGAAAAGCGTAAAAAAGGGCGCGGCGCATCCACTCCGGCAAAGTGATGCCGGACTGCCGGTCATGTTTTAATCCCGATCCAGCGGGAGGGATGGTTTCAGCCATGGGGAGACTACAGTAACCTTCAAAAACGTGGACGCCAATGAAATAACTGATAGTCTCATCGTGTCCATTACCAGCGTAAACAGAATGGATGCCAAAACCGCCGGCGAGCGGGAATATACCGGCATTTCCACGGAAGATTCCGCCGCCCTAGAAAATTAATTTAAAATTGGTTGGTGGCTTGGCGGCGGTATAAAGATTGACTATTATAACGGAGGCAGTAAAGCCTGTCGTTATTCCCGAAAGAATAGGGTGGCGGACACTTATTTCCATTGATATAAGAGCATTTGCCAACAATGGCCTGACCAGCGTTGCCATACCAAACAGCGTCACTTCCATTGGGGATTGGGCATTTGCCGGCAACGAAATTACCAGCGTCACTCCGCCTGCCAATGTGGACGTAGATAGCTCCGGCTTACCCTGTATAAGAGCCTACAACGCCAATGGCAAGAAAGCCGGGAACTATACACGGACTACCTTTTTTATAGTGATAACTAGACATACCGGCCATAGAGGAGCTATAATGAGATTCCGCAAGAGGGTGCCCGCTTGCGGGCGCACGGCGCCGTTTAAACACGGTGATTACGGGCGGCATTGCACCGCCTGTTAGTCGTACGCCCCCACGTACGCGGGAGCGTATTTTAATCAAACGCGACGGATGGAACCGTTGCGTAAATGGGAGAGAATTATGAATAAAGAACTTTTACTTTGCAAAACGTTTTTTTTAAGCGCGGATTAAGATAGAGCTTTAGCGACATTTCCTAAAGAAGCCGATGGTCTGTCAAGCGAAGATTTCGCCAACCGCGCCTATGGCCGCTGTTTTCAGGCGACCAAAGACCACAAGGACGGCAACTACGATGATGTGATCGCCGACGCCTCGAAAGCGCTGGCAAAAGCCCCCCGAAACAACCGCGCTTTGTGTATCCGCGCTTACGGGTACTACTTGAATAACAATTATGAAGCGGCCATTACTGATTGCAACCAAATTATAGAAGGGATTTCTGGCGATATTGAGAAAAGGGAAAAAGAAAAGAAAACACTTTGGAAGACGGCCTGCGAAAAAATAGCGGAGGCTGCTGAAGCCACCCAAAAAGCGGCGGAGGCTGCTGAAGCCACCCAAAAAGCGGCGAAGGCTGCTGAAGCCACCCAAAAAGCGGCGAAGGCTGCTGAAAACGCCCAAAAAGCGATGGAAACTTATGCAACATTACTGTATGACTCCGCTTTTGCTTACGAACTGCTCGGCTTAATTTACGCAAATATAGACTGGCCTTTTGATTCAAGCTTGCATTACAAACAAGCTCTGCTCTACCGTCAGATAGACATGCAGATAAACAAGCAAGAAGAAGAAAACAAGCTGGCAGACACCGTGCCGGCAAGCCCTCTGCTTATGGAGGCTTACCGCAAAGCCTGCCTGCGCGTAAAAAGCGTCTAAGACGGGACACATGGAAATCAAATCAACAAGCGATTTTATGGCGAAATGCCTCGGCAATCCGCTTCTAAAAACAGACGGCCTCACCGTGTTCTACCGCGGGGTAAACAAGATATACCCTGCGGAAACACGGCATATTCCGTCTCTTTATTATCCGCCGAACACGTTTTACGAACACGAAGACGCCATTTTCAAAGAGGTCATTTCCATTTTTCCCGATGAAATGCTCGTTCAGCGTTCAACGGTGGAAAAGTTGTTCCTTATGCAACATTACAGATTTCCCACGCGGCTTCTGGACATAAGCAAAAATCCGCTCGTCGATCTTTTCTTCGCCTGCTTTGCCGATAAGGGAGATGCGGCTTCCCTCAAAGAAGACGGCGTTGTGTACGTCTACGCAGTCCCAACAGAAGAAATAAAATTTTCCGACAGCAACACGGTTTCCATTCTCGCCAATCTCTGTAAATGCAAAAAAACGTTTTCGGTAAAGAATATTCTCCATTTGGACCGGAAAAAGTTTAACGCGGAAACGGAGGCTGCATGGGAGTTGCTCTATGTCATACAGGAAGAAAAGCCGCATTTTCGGAACGTCATAAACCCCAAAGACATCCCCACAGTCGTCTGTCTTCGCCCGCGCATGAATAATCCGCGCATAATCCGGCAAGACGGCTGCTTTTTCCTGTTCGGTGTTACCGGCGAAAAGAAAGACTGCGCCAAAATGCCCCCGGAATGGATTAAAGATCATATTGTCATTCCTGCGAATTCTAAAAAGCGCATCCTTGAAGAGCTTGATAAAATGGATTTCAACGAGGGCTTTTTTTACCCGGATCTTGAACACTACAGCAACGTTATCCGCAAACGTTACCACAAAAAGTCAACAAGTTAGGGCATATATCAAGGGGAATAATCGCGCCGCATTAAAGCGACGCGCGGCAAACCCGCTGTCGCCATTCACGCGGACGGCAACAGCCTTTCGGCTCAATAATGTTAAACGTGCCGCCAGACGGCTCTATCACATAAACCCCCTTTTTCAGCGCGTAGACTTTTTCATTGTCGTTGAAACTCACCCCCGCGACGGCGCCCGGATACGTCCGCTTGTCGTTGTGCAAGTCCGCGTATTTACGCAACTTTTCCATGCGCTCAAGATGAAACCATAAAAGGAAATATCCATCCCGTGGTGTATCCTGAATTTATCGTACAGGAATTGATAAAACTTTTAACAAAATACGATGATGTTGCGCTTGATCCGTTTCTTGGTTCCGGCGCAACGGCTCTTGCCGCGGAGCGTCTTAACAGGATATTAGGTTTTACCAGACTGTTTTTGAAAGCGGATATTCAGCGCGGCATGTTACGCTTGGATATGCCGCCCTTTCAGCATTAACAACTAACAAGCAGTCTGCTGTCCATCAAACCGGGTGAATTCCAAATTGCGCATTATCAGATATAGTCCGGCGGCGTAATCGTTTCGGCAAGAATCGCATTGTCAAGCTCGCTTTCCGCAATACTTTTTTCTCATAAATTCGCTATAACTCATTTTATTCCCTGTGTGTGTGTTTTTTTTTGGGGGGGGGGGGGGTATATTTGTTCCCCCGCAGATGCAATGCTTTCAATATGAAATCTTCAAAACCGCGCCCTGAATGGCGGGGCATTAGACCTCACTGTGAATAAAAGCTGGCGGGCGGCCATCAAATACTTCATCTATTAATTGACCGGTAAGCATTCACGTCATATTCTTCATAATTAAGGAGAATATTGTGGTATTGAGTGAGCCAGTTTTAAAACGGGAGGGTTTGAAACGGCATCAAGTAAGAATTCAAATCTTCCCTCCGCCAACGCGCCTAAAATGCCGGCGAAGTCGCCGCGAATTCCCTCCCCCTTTTTTTAGCGTCACATTCTGATATGACTTTGGAGCGGAGCGTGACGGCGGGGCCGTGGACATCATACTTGCCGCTGGAGTTGAGTTCGTGGTTGGAGAGGACGGCGGCGCGAAGCGCAGGGAAGGATGTGGCGGCGCCTTTCGTAGAGGAGTCCTTTGTCTCAGAGCGTTTTTATCATGCGCCTATTGTAATAGTAAAGTAAAATGTATTATAATGCCTTTATAAGTGAGGGAGAATGCGTTATGAAAAAAATATACGTTTTTCTGTGTTTTTCTCTGGCAACTATATCAGCGCAGAATTCCGTCCTCATTTCATATCAACGGAATTTTGTGAGGGCAAATCTCACTGAAAAGCTGAATATCCTCAACGATGCGGCGACCGATCCATACGCTTCGGAGTTCATTGGAGAGCTTTACGGCTTTGTCTTGCGCTTTTCTTTGAGCGAGGCGGATTTGCTTGCCGACGATGCCGACATGATCGCGCTCACCAAAGCCGCCGCCAAGGGAGCCGGACAAACAGGACATAAGGATTCTGCGGAAACCCTCCTGAAACTGTGTTCCCTGTACAGCGACAGTTCCGTACGGGTAGAAATTTTAAACGCTTTGGCGATAACCGCGCAAGGAAACGCGCGCGTTATCGGGGAGTTGAACCAATTGCTTGATGATCAGAACAGCGCCTTCCTCACGGGTATGGCGCCGGATTATCAGGCGTTTCAAGCCGGTATCGCCGCGCTTGGAGCATTGGGCGATGAATCTTCGTATCCCGTACTGTTTTCAATATACTCCCTTCCCTATCCCGATGTCATTACTGAAGCCGCGCGGTTGGCGCTCCATCATATTCGGGGAGACTACGAGGCGTTTCTTGCCGACATTATACGGAACAGCCCGCCACACGACAAGCTCAAGGCGTTCACCCTGGTTGTGGACAACACGCCGCATGGCGTACAGATACCGGTCGCCAGTAAAAATATATTGGCTCAAACCGCCCTCGACATGGCGTTGAGCGCAGACGATCCCGCTTCCTATACCCTGCGTTACGAAGCGGTGCGCGTGCTGACCGGTTTGGGATGGACCGGCGCTTCTGAAGCGGTTGTCCGGCATTTTTATCAGGTGCAGACCGATTACGCGCATGAACTTGCAGTAAAAGAACGGCTTATTGAAGCGATAGCGTGTCTTGGAGCGATGAGAACCCCGGAAGCGGCTCAGATTTTAGCCATACAATTGGGGCTGTTCAATTCTCAAGCGGAACAAACCGGCAGTTTTGATGAAGATATACTGCTTGCAACGATCGGCGCCTTGGGCGATATTGGGGATAAAATCGCCTTTGATTATCTGTTTTACGTGGATTTTCTGTCGTATTCCAATGGGGTGAAAACGGCGGCGAAAACCGCTCTAGCGAAGCTCAAATGGCAAACATGGTAAAAATAACCCCGGTTCTCTGCGCCGCATTGTGCGCGGCGGCAAGCTATTACGTGGCGCCGTATCTCTCGCCGGCAGGCGCCCTGCGGGGCGTCCTAGTGTCGCTTGGCGCCGCCGCCTGCCTCACCGGATTCCTTCAGACGCTTTTATTGGGACGGATGTTTCTTTTCCACACGAAAGACGGTGAGGGTAAACAAGACGCGATGCGGAAAATCGGCGGTTTGGCAATCGCTGATTGGGCAATCGCTGATTGCATCCGGATCGCCCAGCTATATGTTATTGCGGCGACGATAGGCTTTTTCACAGGTTTTACATCTGGAAGACCTTTTCCGGTAAACACCGGGCTTCCGCCCTCGAACATAAAAGGTATATATGGCGTCATGCGGGATGACCCGCGCAGCCTCGCCAACGAGCGGGGAACGCGGGGCATGGGAACCATCAGTTTGCAACGGACGCGAGGATACGGGGCGACCGAAGCATCCGCATCGGGCGCCGTGTCCGTGTTCTTTCCGGAAGACGCCATCCCACGGCTGAAAGAATTCGGCAGGGGCGGCGAAGTGTACCTTGAGGGTGATTTTCTGACGGATGCGGCCCAAGCGAGCCTTTTTCACGCGCGCTCGGTTCATATTGTACGGCCCGCCCCGAAGATCGAGCGGTTCCGCACCGGACTCAGGCTCGCCATAGCCGAGCGTTTCTCGCGGTACCGTTGGGGAGGGCTTGCGCTCGCCTTGCTTTTTGGCGTAAAGGATTCCCTTGATTCGACGCTTTCCAAACAGTATCAGGCGGCGGGCTGTTCGCATGTACTCGCCCTGTCGGGCATGCACCTTGCCGTTGTTTCCGCAGTCATAGCTTTTTTCCTCAGAAAACCCCTTGGTTTGAAAGTTGCGGCTCTTGCGGGCGCGGCTTTTATCATGGGTTACATTTTCCTTGTGGGCGATATGCCGTCTTTGAATAGATCCGCAATCATGTACCTTCTTGGCACGGGTATGCTGCTCTTTTCCCTGCCCAATAATACGCTTTCCATTCTAGGCATGGCCTTTATAATTCAAATTATTATGCAACCGGCGTCAGGAACATCTCTTTCGTTCATATTATCCTACCTCGCGCTTGCGGGCATTCTGGCGTTAAGCGGGCCGGTGTACGCTCTTTTTCGAGGAAAGTTGCCGGATTTCCTTGGGCAAAGCCTCGCCGCGTCCACCGCCGCTTTTCTTGCGACCGCCAGCGTCTCAGCCGCTTTTTTCGGCGTGATCAACCCCTTCGGCATCATAGCCGGGCTTGTCGTGGTACCGTTGACAACGGTGTTCATGCTCGGCTCCATGCTGGCGCTTGTCCTTGCCTTCACCGCGCCGGTCGCGTTGACGTGGGTTGACGCGGCGCTCTCATTTTTTTACCAGGGGCTTGAGCGCGTGGTGTCATGGGCGGCGATTCCGCCCGGCGTCAAAGCCCACCCTGTTCCGATCCTGCTTGCGTCGCTTGTGATCATTGCCCTTGTTTTCGGCGTACAGTACATGCGCATGAGGTTCTATCTGCGCGATTTGCGCGTGTCGCGCGCCGCCGAAAGGATATCCCATGCCGCCGCTTAACTATGATTCACCTCAAAGCCTCCACGCCTTTCTTGACAGCCGGGGGCTTGGCATACGGAAGAAATTCGGTCAGAATTTCCTGATAAATCAGGATGCTCGCAGGAAACTGGTTGACGCCCTTGAAATATGCGAAGGATCTGTCGTGTGGGAAGTGGGGGCGGGGCTTGGCGCAATGACAAACTTGCTTCTTGAACGGGGAGCGATTGTCAACGCCTTTGAGATCGACGCGGGATTTATCGCCGTGTTGCAAGAGTTTTTCGGAGGCAATCCGCGCTTTAATCTTATCAAAGGGGATGCGCTTAAAACGTGGCGGCTTCAACCGGCGCAACTGGCGGCGGCGGATTTTTTTCTTGGCAATCTTCCCTACACTATCGCTGCAACCCTCCTTGCGGACTTTATTGAGAAAAACCGTTTTTTCAAGCGGATCGTGGCGACGGTGCAGAAAGAAGTCGCGGCGCGTATCATCGCACGACCGAAAAGCAAGAACTATTCCTCGTTTTCCGTGCTGTGCGCCTCAGCCTATACGATGACGCCCCTGATGACGCTGAAAGGCGCGTCTTTTTATCCCGCGCCCCATGTGGATTCTCAGGCGGTGCGCTTTGACATCCGCACGGACATCGATCCCGTCGCCGCGTATCCGCCGCTTTTTAGACCCCTTGTGCGTGGCCTGTTCGCCTCCCGCCGGAAAACCGTCAAAAACAACCTCACCGCCTTTGCGTCGTCCCGCTTCAGAGGAAACCGTTGCGGCGTTGACGGCGTTATTAACAGCGCAAACGCCTCAAACAACGCATCCGCAATCGCGGTGGAAGCGCTTCGTCTCTGCGGCATACCGGAAAACGAGCGGGCGGAACATCTTGAAATACACGATTTTGTCAATATGGCGGAAAAGCTCGCGCGTTTATTGGAAGGAGCGGGCGCATAGCGGACGCAAGGCGTATAATGCCCCGATCCGATCATATTTTAATTCAGCCAGCGTTATTTCGGATATAAAATAATTGTCATAACCTATAATTTCCTTCGTGGTGGATGGCGCGGAAAGCCCCATAAACC
>JAITIK010000104.1 GCA_031279555.1 Treponema sp.
CGCACGCCGAAAACAGCGCGAGCGCAACCGCGCACGCCACACCCAAGGAAAAAATCTTTTTCCTTTCCAAAAAAAATGAGAACATAAAAACTCCTTAGCCCCAATCCGCGAGGACTGCAAGTGTTGGCGGGGAGACAACGCTCCCCCGTATACCAAAGTCTCCTGGCTTACGCGCCGGCGTTACGGCCGCTGGCTGACTTGACAACCGCCCTTGCCGCAGCCTTCCCAGCGTGTGCCAGTGGCTGTCTTGCGGCGGAGGGTGAACAGGGACGAAAGGCGGACGCATTTGCATACATCTCGACGCAACATTGCGTCGCATCTCGACGCAGCGTTGCGTCGCATCTCGACGCAACGTTGCGTCTCGCTCCTATCGTTCGCGTTCAGACGCGATCACAGTTACGGGATAGCGGAGGATTCGCGGCATGGCGCCGCCCGCCTCGCTTCCTTTGAAATATACGGTACTATAATGAGAAAATGCCGAAGGTTTGTCAAGTAAGAAAGGACGAGGCGGCTCGTATCCCGGCCCCATCGGTGTTTTCAGCAAGCTGGAAAAGTGGACAACGCCCAGCTTGACGCCGTCCGCCGCCTCAGAACCATTAGCCATTAGAACAGTTGTTTTCCACCCAAGGGCCGGGCTGCAAATGCCACGCCCGCGCCGTTGCCGACGCCCGGAAAAAGCGAAGCGCAAAAGACGTCCGCCCCTATTTTATTCAAAAGCCAGAGCGATCTTTTTAACCGTTGGATCGCCTGAATCAATGCGTTCAAAAGCCGCCACAGCATCTGCAAAAGGATAGATATGGGAGACTGCGCCTTCAATTTTTATTTTTCCAGCTTTATAGGCGGCTATCACTTCTTTGAATTTGTTGTTTTGGAGGCGCGAGCCTCGTATGTCTAGCTCTTTGGCGGTTATTTTGAACTGCTGTACCGGCGAAGGCTCGTCCAAAAATGCCATAGTTATAACGCGGCCCGCGTTGCACGTAATGTCCGCAAGCAACGGCAGGGACCCGGTAAATCCAGCCGCATCAATAGAAACCGTCGGACCCCATAGGGTGTATTCTTTTAGTTTTGCAGCCAAGTTTTCTTTTTTAGCATTGATCGTATGGTGAACTCCCAATTCTTTCGCTTCTTCAAGCCGTTGATCCACAACATCAGAAACAATGATTTCAGCGCCGGTGAGCAGCGCCGCCTTGATGAGGCTCTTTCCCAAAGCGCCGGCGCCGAGGATAAACACACGGTCGTTTTGTGTAATTTCCGCCCGCGCGCAGGCTTGAAAAGCTATGCTCATAGGTTCGATCATCACGGCATCAGTAAAAGCGAGCTTTTCAGGCAAAATGTGCAGCGCATCTTCAGGCGCGGTCATGTATTCCCGATAGCCGCCGTCAATATGAACGCCCCGCACTTTCAAGTTGCAACAAATATTAGGACGGCCTATTTTGCAAGGATAACATTCCCCGCAAGCTGTAATTTGATCAACGATCACCGGATCGCCGACTTTTACCATGCGCGCTTCCTTCCCAATTTCAGCGACGACTCCGACAATTTCATGCCCCATTACCCGCGGATACGTCGCCACAGGGGAGGCGCCGTGATAAATATGCACGTCTGATCCGCATATACCGGCAGCTTTCATTTTGACCAGCACATCATGCGGCCATTCAATCTTTGGCGGATCAACATCAAGCATCTTGAGTGCCTGTGGCTTTTCAGTTAATAACTGTTTCATAACGCTCTCTCCTCAATAGTATTTCAGCCGCCTATCCATTTAAGCGGTATGGTGATAAGCTCCGGTATAAATATCAGCAGGAACACTAAAAGAATCTGAAAGATATAGTAAGGGATAACCGGCCCCAGAATTTCTTCCATTTTAATTTTTCCGGTTGCGCAGGCGACATTCAGAACCGGTCCGACCGGTGGTGAAGTCAAGCCAAGTACATTTGACAGCGTAAACACAATGCCGAAGTACACAAGATCGATATTAGCCGCTCTTAGCAAAGGCAGCATGATCGGCGTCATAATAAGAATAGTCGGCACCACATCCACGCATGTTCCCATGAGAATGATGATCACATGAAGCACAACATTGAGAAGCGCGGGCCTGCTCACCATAGGGCTTAAAGAGGCTGTTATCAACTGGGGAATCCGTGAAATAGTGAGGAAATACGCCGCAACTTGCGCTGCCGCCGCAAGGAACATAACCACTGCGGACATCTTGGCCGCGGCGATAAAAGCTTGGAATAGATTCTTTGGCGTCAGTTCCCGGTAGACAAAGACCCCTATGATAAGGGCGTACACCACGGCCACCACCCCGGCCTCGGTGGCGGTGAATATTCCGCCTCGCAATCCAAAAAGAATGATCAAAGGGAGCGGCAATGCCCAAAGCCCGCTGAAGAATATCCGCGCCGTTTCTTTCAACGTGGGCTTGGGAGCGTCAGATTTTATCGCATCTTTGCGGGAAACAAAAAACCATACGACACTCATCCCTACGGTCAAGTACACTGCGGGAGCGATTCCTCCCATAAACAAGGCCTTGATTGAAACGCCTGCGGAAACGCCATAGACGATCATAGGAATGGAAGGAGGCATGATAGGGGCGACTATGTTGGCGCTGGCGACAAGACCGGCGGCTTTGGCTCTGTTATATCCCGAATTAGCCATCATGGGGATAAGAATAGCCCCAAGAGCGGCGGCGCTTGCCACAGCCGAACCTACAAGGCTTGCGAACATAAGGCAGGCGAGAATCGTTACATAGCCCAAGCCTCCGCGAACACGGCCGACAAAAATATTGCAGAAGTCGATAATCCGCTTGGTGAGACCCCCTTTGTTCATTAACTCCCCGGCAAGCACAAAAAACGGCAGTGCCATCATGGTAACGCTGTCTGTGCCCCGCATAAGTTGGGCGGCTACGATTTGTGGATTCGTCGCATTTCCTCCCATAGCTAAGGCTGTGCTGACTCCGCAAAGGATAAGGGAAAAAGCGATAGGGAAACCTAATAGTATTGAAACAACCAGAGAAACTAAAAAAATTGTAGT
>JAITIK010000107.1 GCA_031279555.1 Treponema sp.
TCTTCCAGTCGATCGGCGGGCGCCGGGGCGTATGCCGACAGGATTTTATCGTCAAATCCTTTGAACTCCCTGAACGCATCGCTTCCCATGACGCCGCGACACCCGCCGGCCCGCCGCCGACTCCCAGGTCTTCGGCCGCTTTCCCATTCCGTCGATTTGCCGCTGTTTTTTCACCCCGCACAACAGTGTGAATAAAAAATTATGGCATAAAAAGCATTTGTGGTAACGCCCCGTGCCATGGATGGCACGGGGCGGTTGTCTGATGGGGGCAAAAGAACGGCGTATAACAGGGCTGTTTACGTTTCGGGGCTAAAGCCCCTCGGCATCCGTTCGCCTAGCTCAATCGCTGCGCTCATTCGTACGGCTCACTCCGGTACATTTGGGCGGCGCGAAACCCCGCGGGTTTCTTTATAGCGCCGCCCAAACGTCGTAAACGGCCCCGGAACGTTATGCGAAATAGGGGCTGAAATTTTTTGTAAAATTTATGTTAAGCGCTTTCGGTACCAGTTGACAAAAGAAAATGATTTGGTGGTGATCTGAAAAGTATGATAAAGGGGTGATGACAACAGGTGCGCAAAGAAATACTATACAAACATACATCAAAAAGCGCTATTGGCCGTATTTTTGGAGTAAACCGGATGACCGTAGACTCATTTTTGAAAGAACGAATAAAAAAATGAGCGATGAAGGCGGATCATATAACGGTCTGCCTTTTGCTCATGGCAAGTTAGTATATTGCCTTTATGATCAGAGTTTTGAAGAAAGCATAGTCAATATTACTAAAGGCGACAAATTTTCTGATACTAAATAAAGAATTCTAAAATTAATAGACTGCAATAGAAAACAAACTATTTTATATTGAATGGAAAAATTTTAAATCACTTGGGGTTTAATTCCCCGCCCCTTGGGGCGGTTAAAACCTGGGGGTGCGGGAAATTTGTTTCCCCGCATACGCAAATCTTTCAAGGAGAAATATTCAATGCCTCGCCGCTCTGCAGCGGGTATTTTTTTATAAAATTCAAGAGATATGCCATTTGTATTCAATTATGTGCAAGATCAGAAAGTCATTGATTGGATCATTTATGAGATTTTTTATTTGTGTTCATGTTGCCGTGATACTCATAAAGTCAAAAAATAAAAACAGGATTTGATATACAGATTTTTTAATCATTGAATTATTAGTTATTATCTCATAATCTGGAGATTTTGCCAGTGATTGTTAAACTTCTGGGGAAAGTCTTCCCCCCTCGCCTCAAAGCCTATGACATTTCCGCTTTCCCCTTCTACGGGAACTGCGCATCCGTAACGTCCCCATTATTATGGGGCTTTACCCTGTAAAGCACTTTGGCACGTTTTTCGCTTATGCGCCGGTGAGCGGCGCGCAAAAAGTGCGCCAACCCTCCGGGCCATGGTTCATTCGCTTATAGGGGGCTTTGCTGGCTCCATCCGCCGCATAGCGCATTTACTCCCTTCAGTGCAGGGCCAACGGCTGGGTGATTTTTCTCTGGATGGGAGGTAAAAGGGTCAGCCTGAGGTCATGGCTGGCTTGGCTCCGACCATATCCGCCCGGTTTCCTATCGGGTTTTCAAGAGGTGTACAAAATGTATGCCAATTATGAAAAGCGGTACTATTCACCGCCATTCTCCGAAATGTCGGCGGTCTCCGTCCGGCGTCTTGCGTGGTTCCTTTGGCGGATATTACAATCACAACTGCAATGCCGCAAATTCGCAGATGTATAAATCCGCTGAACCAACAACGATAACTTGTTATATAGTAGATGTTCTGGAACAGGTAAAATGTGCGATCCGGCACATCTCGTATACAACCGGAACGCTTTCTATGCGCTTCGTGTCCGCCGCGAGCGCGCTGATACGCCGGCGCTCACGCTCCTGAAAGCGGGCTTGATTTTTTCAGGCGATGTACCGCATACTTAGTGCGAGGTGCATATGTCAGATAAAAAAGAAGAAAAGCTCTCCGTGATTCGTCATTCGGTGAGCCACGTCATGGCGGAAGCCGTCACTCGCCTTTTTCCGGACACGAAAGTGGCTATCGGCCCGTCAATAGAAAATGGTTTTTACTATGACTTTCAGTTTTTAACCCCAATAACCGCTGAAGATATACCCGCCATAGAAGCGGAAATGAAAAAAATTATTGAAGAGAGGCAGGATTTTGTCCGCGTTGCGGCGAGCCGAGAGGAATCCAAGCGGCGTTTCGCGGATGAGCCATTTAAACTGGAACTCATTGACGACTTGCCTGAAGACGCGGAAATCTCCATTTATGAACAGAGAAACAGCGTGGGCGAGGCCGTGTGGGCGGATCTCTGCCGCGGCCCTCATGTGGCAAACACCCGCGAAATCAACTCGGCCGCTTTCAAACTGCAAAGCATAGCAGGCGCGTATTGGCGCGGGGACGAGCATAGACCTATGCTGACCCGCATCTATGGTACCGCATGGGAAAACCCCAAGGATTTGAAAGCGTACCTCTCATTCCTTGAAGAAGTGGAGAAACGCGATCACCGCAGAGTCGGCAAAGAAATGGATCTGTACTCTGTACATGACGAGGCGGGCGCGGGTCTCATCTATTGGCACCCAAATGGCGGGCGTATGCGCGTCGCTATAGAAGATTTCTGGCGCAAAGCGCATTACCGCAATGGGTATGAAATTCTCTACACTCCGCATATCGGGAAAAGCTGGCTCTGGGAGACGTCGGGACACCTCGGATTTTACAAGGGCAATATGTACTCGCCCATGGAAATCGACAAGCAGGACTACATCATAAAGCCCATGAACTGTCCTTTCCACATTATGATCTACAAAAACAAAGTCCGCAGTTACCGCGATCTTCCCTTGCGCTGGGCTGAACTGGGTACGGTTTACCGGTATGAAAAAAGCGGCGTACTGCACGGGTTGTTGCGGGTGCGGGGCTTCACCCAAGACGACGCCCACATTTTCTGTACGCCTGAGCAAATGGAAAACGAAATTCGGGAAGTCCTTCGCTTCAGCCTTGAAATATGGAATGTCTTCGGTTTCAAGGACATCAAAGCCTACCTTGCGACCAAGCCGGAGAAATCGGTGGGCGAACAGAGCCGCTGGGACGCGGCGCTTGAAAGCCTGCGCAAAGCTGTGGACGCCGAATCGCTTCCTTACGAGATTGATGAGGGCGGCGGCGCGTTCTACGGTCCCAAAATCGACCTGAAAATAAAAGACGCGCTCGGACGCGAGTGGCAGATGACCACCATACAGTTCGATTTCAACGAGCCGGAACGTTTCGATATGACGTACATCGACTCGGATGGCCGGCAGAAACGCCCATATATGGCGCATCGCGCCCTCCTTGGCTCGCTGGAGCGCTTTTTCGGCGTACTTATCGAACATTTCGGCGGCGCGTTTCCGGTCTGGATCGCGCCGGAACAGGCGGCCGTCATTCCGGTGGCGGAAAGTTTCAACGATTACGCCAAAACGGTCGCCGCGGAACTCAAGGCGCGGGATGCGCGCGTTTCCATCGAGCTTGACGACAATCGCATGAACGCCAAGATTCGGAACTGTCAGACCCGAAAAATTCCGTACATGCTTGTTGTGGGGCAAAAAGAAGTGGATGAAGACGCTGTTTCGATCCGCTTGCGGGACGGCAGACAGCTTCCGCCCATGAAAATCGCGGACTTTGCGGATTATATTGAACATAAGATAAAAACTATGTCGTTGGAGTTGTAGGATGCGAGGGTCGCTCCGGGTATGGCGATCTATTTTTTGATGATGGAGCGTTTCCCAAAACGTGGACTACGTTCAGGTGGATTTTGAGAAAGCCTTGATGCTCTATGCCGGATGACCAGCCCTTAATTCTAGCCGAAACATCTTCCTATGCGGTTGTCTATAAACCGCCTTTTATGCACACGGTTCCCCTGCGCGACGGCCTGCAAAGTCATCCCGCAGGGGATGATTTTGCAGGCGACAATCCACATCAACAGACTCTTCTTGACTGGTGTTTCGCTCATGTCCCTCATGTAAAAGCCGTACGCGGCAGGCGGACGTGGGAGCGCGGCGTCCTCCACCGGCTTGACTACGAGACGCGAGGGCTTGTTCTCATTGTCAAGACTCAGGACGCTTTTGACGCCCTTATGCGCCAGCAGGAGCAAGGTCTTTTCGTGAAGACCTACCGGGCGGAGTCTGCGGGAGGGACGGGGAGCGGCGGCGCCGGGTTTCCGTCGTGTCCGTACAACGGCATTCATCCCCCCTGTATCATTGAAAGCGCGTTCCGCGCCTTTGGGCCGGGTCGGGCGGCTGTGCGTCCGGCGCTCAAGCCGTTTCCAAAAAACAAAGACATTGCGCTTGATCGAGGCGTGTATTACAGAACGGAGATTCTGGAGAAGCTGGAAGAGACTGGGGGCGCCATTGTGTTCCGCGTCCGGCTGGAGCGAGGCTTCAGGCACCAGATACGTTGCCATCTTGCGTGGTTGGGGCATCCGCTTGTGAACGACGCCCTGTATGGCGGCATAATCTCCTGTTGCGATCACCTTCAACATGCGCCGATTGGTTTACGCGCAGTAGGCTTGACGTTTATTGATCCGGCGGGATCGGGCGAGGTTTCGTATACGTTAGGCGTTGCGCAGAAAGAAGAGGACATATTTAGATAGCGGGAGAAAAAGAACGTATACCCCGAAGGAATTCAACGCCGCGCGGAATTAATCCGACTCGGATATCCGATTGTTCCGCTCCGGAAGGAGAGTCCTATGAAAATCAATATGAGGCTGGCGTATAATCCGGCTGTATGCGACGTTTGGGCGGCATTATAAAGAAACCCGTAGGATTTCGTACCGTCCAAATGCGCCGGAGTAACGGCGTGGGAAGGATCACAGCGCGATGACCTAGCCGTTGCGGATGCCGATTAGCCCCAAAGCGCAAGCAGTCCGGTTATGCGAAGCGCCTCCGCACTCCATTTTATTTTTATATTTATTACGTTATAAAATATTATTAAACAGAATAATTAAAAAATTGCCCCCATTAGCAAACCGCCCGCCGACATGGACGGCGGCGGGCGTGGGGCTAATGTTTTTGAGAGACTTTTTTACTTACGGAACTATGGCATGGAACAGGGACACCAGGGGCCATATTCCCCTGCGCCATTTTCTATCTTCCGTTTTATGGCGAATACAATCGGCAGTTCTTCCGGTGTGGCGGAAATTTTGGTTAAGTCCGGTACCTACGGGTTCTATGCCCGGGGCGGCAGCGCTCCGTAACGCACTTGATAGCGCACGTCAGTATGGGGATCGGCAAGGGCTTCGGCGCCTTCGGCGTATTTATAGTGGAGTATCAGCATCGCCGCGCCGGAGCGTCCGATTTCGGCGGTCATTTGCGCTTTGGGCGTTCCCCGCGGGCTTCGGGTAGCGTCCAGTACTTTGAGCAAAAAGGCGGTGTAGCCCTCATCTACCAAAGGCGGCGTTTTGAAGTAGCGGTCTTTGATGAAGCGCGGTTTTTCCACCAAAACGCCAAAAAGCCGCTGGCACTCGGTGGTTATGGCGGGGGTGCGGTCGGCGGAAAGGGCGGTTTGCAGGATTTATTCCGATTCCGTGATTGATGTTTGCAGTTCCGGTAGAATGTTTGTGGGAATTTGCCACACAGCCCCCTTGTTTTGAATGGCGGTTGCCCATACTTTCGCTATGTTGAGATGTCTTTCCCGTGTTTCGGGCAGCCAATTTGCCATAAAGACCTCTTCTTGCGCCGTAAACGTCTCGTCTTATATCCATTATCGGCTGGTTTTCTCGTTTTCCAGCCTGTTTTTACCCAAAGATGCTTCTTTCTTTTGTAAAAATGGCCTGTCCGTATAAAAAAATGAGCCGTCTTTAATTAACAGCGGTCTGTTCCTAACTAAAAGCGCGTCATTTTACAGTATGAACAACCCGTTCTTAATCAAGAATGACCCATTTTTATATGCGGATGATCCATTCTTAATTAAGAATGACTCGTCTTACATTAGGAATGATACATTTCTAACTAGGAATAACCTGTTCTTAACCAAGAATAGCCCATTTCTTATTAAGAATGGGGCGTTTTTCCGCTCCAGCCGTTCTATGCACGTTAGCCGAAATGGGGTATTCTTTCAAGGGGGTGTAGAATGGCTGATAGTGAGCTTGAATTTTCCGTCAATAAACTGATACTTGGGGATAATCTTGAGATATTAAAGTCCCTTAATGATGAAAGCGTTGATTTAATTTATCTTGACCCGCCGTTTTTCAGCAACCGGAATTATGAGGTTATCTGGGGCGACAAGGGGGAAGTCCGCAGTTTTGAAGACCGCTGGGCGGGAGGCATTAGTCATTATATTGAATG
>JAITIK010000153.1 GCA_031279555.1 Treponema sp.
GAATCAGTGATCCGGTAGTTCTTTTTGAACCCCACTACAAGACCGTACATAGGGGCATAGTTGAAGACAAGCATCCACGCAATGCCAAGCAACGCCATGATCTGCAAATCTCTTTCTTCTTGTAGCCGCTTCAGAAAATTTCCATGAACTTTCATAGCACACAGTATATGACCCATATTCCAAATCCGATAGGGAGAAAAATTTCTAAAAGGTGGAATATCTTCAGCTTTTAAACAGTTTTTAAAGAAAGGCGTTTCACAAGCGGGAGCGTGATAGGTATACTGCTTCTATATTGACTAAAGGAAAAAAGATGCTTGAAAAACTGGATAGAAAACGGGTGAACGGCTTCCTAAAAGCCCGTGGACAGAAGATCGTCAATGGAAAGGGAGAAGAGATTCTCCTTGCGGGCTGGGGGCTGGGGAACTGGCTTCTGTGCGAAGGCTACATGTGGCTGGCGTTTGACAACCGCGCCTTTGACAGGCCTCGCAACATTGAGGAAACGGTGCGTGATCTTACCGGAAGCGTGTATGCGGAACACTTTTGGAAGGAATTCAGGACGCGCTACATCACCCGCAAAGACATTCTGCGCATGGCGGAGCTTGGATACAATTCGGTGAGAATCCCGATCAACTGGCGGATTCTTATGGAAGACGAGCCGGGGGAGATCGTTTTTAAGGAAGAAGGCTTTCGTCTGCTGGAAGATTGTGTGAACTGGTGTGAGGAAGCCGGCGTTTACGCGATTTTGGACATGCACGGGGCGCCCGGGGGTCAGACCGGGGACAACATAGACGATTCCCGGGACAACCTTCCTCGCCTTTTGACGGACAAAGACTACTGGGACAAGGGCGTCACCTTGTGGGAAGAGCTTGCGCGGCGTTATAAAGGCCGGTGGATAGTGGGCGCGTACGACCTGCTAAATGAGCCTATCCGCACCGTGCGTTACGATTATCCTGATATCGACTACGCGCTTCCCGCTTTAATTCGATTCTATGAAGAAGCTGTCGCCGCAATCAGGAAGATCGATCCGGATCATCTGCTTTCAATAGAGGGGCATCATTGGGCGACGGATCCCGCTGTTTTTTTTAAGAAATACGATGACAATATGCTCATCCATTTTCACCGTTACGGATGTCCGCCGGACATTTCCGCGTTTCAGACATTCACCGCCCTCCGTGAAAAACTCGACGCGCCGCTGTGGCTGGGCGAAACCGGGGAGAACAACAACGAGTGGTACGCGGCGTTGTACCCGCTTGCCTTCAACCTTGACATAGGGGTGAACGTATGGCCATGGAAAAAGATGCAATGCGCCACGTCCCCGTATTCGGTGAAAAAGCCGGAGCGTTGGGATGCGCTTCTCGCCTACACCAAAGGCGGGCCGAAACCGTCAAAGACCGAAGCCGCAATCGCCCTTGATGAATACCTTGAGAACATGAAGCTTGAAAATTGCGTTGAAAACCCGGCGGTTACGAACGCGGTGTTCCGCCGCCCGCCCTGTTCCCTACGCGCTACGGACTTCGATCAGCTTCCGGGCAAGGGCGTTTCTTTCAGCGGCGGACGGGAGGAACCCTGTCTCTTTGGGTACCAGCGGGATTCCGGCATGGCTGTCCGCGCCGGGAAAGGAAAAGACCCGTTACAGGAAACCGGTTGGGATCGCTGGGGAATCTACACGCTGGAACTTGCCCGCGGGGAATTCGCGGTTTATTCTCTCTATGGGATTGAAGAAGGAAGCGTGTTGCGGCTCTCTTTCACGGACGTGGAAGAGGCGCGGCTTTGTATAGAACAAGACGGCAAGCCCCTTGCGGCCTTTGACCTGCGCGCGCAGTCCGATGCGCCGCTAATTCCGCTCAACGCGGCGCCGGAAAGCCGGATTACGGTGCGGATGGAAAAAGGGACGGCAATCTTGAGCAAGCTTGAGGTGCTGCCGACGGGGATAGTTGCGCGCGGGGGCGATCAGTGAGTGGACGGCGCGTCAGGCGCATCTGTACGCCCGCATCTTCCGCAAGGACTCGACGGCATTTTAGCGGCAGTGAACATGGGGATGGATCGCACCGGGATCAGAAGCGTAATCTAAACTTTCGTGTTGACATAGCGGTAAAGAGAGAGTAAAATAAATCTTATATCCGTGTAGCGCAGGGAATGCGGTCTTAAGTCCGAAACGTCTGTGGACATGAAGGCTCTGGCCTTGGCCTTTGGCGACGAGAGCGAAACCGCTGTGGGAATACCGGAAACGGGAAGAAACAGAAACCTTATAGAGCAAGCTGAGCAATCAGTCCGAGTTGCAAGTTCCTGCCTTTAGGCGTGGGGTTGCTGACTTTTTGTAAAAGAGTCTCCACTCGAAGTGGATATGGAGCAAAACATGATAAACAAAGTCGCGGATCGTATGGGTCTTTTGCACACTGAATCGGCGTTTCAGATTCTGGCGCGGGCCAACGCGCTGGAAGCCCAGGGCAGGAGCGTCATTCACCTCGAAATCGGGCAACCGGATTTCAAAACTCCCCAAAACATCATTGAGGCCGCCTGCCGGGCAATGAACGAAGGTAAAACGGGATACACCCCCACTCCCGGTATTATACCGTTACGCGAGGCAATCGCCCGCTACTGTGAAGATTACAAAAAAGTCAAAACCTGCCCGGAAGAAATTGTGGTGGTTCCCGGCGGCAAACCGATCATATTCTTTACCATGCTGATGCTGACCCAGCCTGGCGACGAGGTTATATACCCCAACCCCGGTTTCCCGATTTACGAGTCCGTTATCAAATTTTCTGGGGCCAAGCCGGTTCCCATGCCGTTGTTGCAAAAAAACAATTTTTCCGTTGACAAGGATCAACTCAAACGCGACATCAACAGTAAAACAAAGCTCATCATCCTTAACAACCCCAGCAATCCCACCGGCGGCATGATCAAGCGCGAAGATATTATCGCCATCGCCGACATGGCGCGGGGCAAAGGCGTCTATATCCTGGCGGACGAGATTTACGACCGGATCATTTTTGAGGATCAGCCCCTGTCTATAGCGACTCTGCCGGGTATGAAGGACTGGACCATCATCTTGGACGGTTTCTCCAAAACCTACGCGATGACCGGCTGGCGTCTGGGTTACGGTGTCATGAACAAAGATCTGGCGGAATATATGACCATACTGATGGTAAATTCGGCGTCCTGCGCCGCATCAATGACCCAGTGGGCCGCGATTGAGGCGCTGACCGGGAGCCAGGACGCCGTTAGGGAAATGGTGAACGCCTTCCAGGAGCGGCGGGATTACCTCATTGACGCGCTGAACAGCATTGACGGCGTCAAATGCGTCAAGCCGAGCGGCGCCTTTTACGCTTTTCCCGATATTTCATCGTTCGGCATTTCATCATCCGAATTTGCTGATCGTCTGCTGGAAGAGGCGGGGGTGGCGGCGGCGGCGGGAACCTCGTTCGGCGATTTCGGCGAAGGCTTTATTCGGCTTTCCTATGCGAACTCTCTGGACAATCTGAAAATCGCCATTGACAGGCTGGCCGATTTCTGCGGAGGATTAAAATGAAAAATGTAAAATTGCCGTTAAAACATATCCGCGCCTTGACAAACGCGACATATTGCGTTAGACTCATCATATCGTTCTTAATAATTAGTAGCGCCTAAATGCCGGGTGAGGCGTAAAATGCAGGATAGAGAAAACGCCGCCGGTTAAGCCAAAGGAGGCCCGCGTTGAGTACGGAAACAGATCGTAAAGAAATGGTTCAAAAACTTTTCCCAGAAGGAATTCCCAGACTTTGGAGTCCTCCATTGGCCCATTACACCGATTCCCTTGAACTGGACAAAAGACATACCCGTTCCCATTTGTTATTCATGGCGCCGCATGTCAAAACCCACCTCATCCCCGGTTCCACGGGCGACGGTTGGGAACTCTCCCAAGAGGAGATTGACGGGCTTCTCAAATTTATAATCACCGAAACCCGCGATTTGGGCGTCCGCCTTTTGATCGGGGTGCTCAGGCCCGACGCGGAAAAAGCCCGCGAAGACATTGAAAAGACGGTTCGCTTTTTAATGGACATTACCGGGTCAGGCGATCCGGAGAAGGCGCTGTGTTCTTCGGGAGTTTGCGGTTTTACGGTCTGCGCCCCAAAAGGCAGGGATATTCCCCAGGAACTTATATATGAAAAACTTGGTTCTATCCTTGATTTAGGTTATCCTACCGCTTTGTACCAGCTTCCGCAAATAACGGAGAATGAAATCGCCCCCGAAACATTTGAGAAACTGGCCGGGAAATATGGAAATTTCTATCTTTTCAAAGACACCAGCGGGCGGGATCAGGTTGCCCTTTCCGGAGTGGATACTGGAGGGGTATTTCTGGTCCGGGGTGGAGAAGGAAATTATCGAAGCTGGTATAAAGCAAGCCCCGGTGGTTTATACAACGGGTTTCTCTTGGGTTCGGCAAATTGTTTTGCGGCCCGCTATACCGCCATGTTGCAGGATATTGACTCGGGCAGGCGCGATGCGGCGGAGATTATCTCGGATCAAATAACGAGAATTGTTTCAGAGGCCATGAAGGAAGCGGGGAAACTTTCTTTCGGGAACGCCTTTGCTAACGCAAACAAAGGGATTGATCATTTTTTCGCTTACGGTCCCGGCGCCGATCAGGTGAGCGCCCCGATGACCCATTCGGGAAAACGGTTGCCGTCGGATTTTATCCGGTACATCAAAGAGCTTCTTAGGAAAGAGGAGGCGTTGCCGGAGAAGGGTTATCTGGAAACCGCCGGATAACACATATCCAACGGACTAGGATCCGCCTGTCGCGCTATTAATGCGCTTCTTTACCTACATTTGGCAGATGGCTTTCCGTAGCGAAGTTCTTGACATTATATGCGCGAACTCCGGAATAGTTATTCGCCGGCAAGGACAAATCCCCGATGTATTCGTAGAAGTTTTCGAAGACGGCGAAGGCGTACATGGCGCTTAGGATTTCGCCCTTGACCTTGTAGGGGAAGGAGGCGGAGGGCTGGTTGTCGGCGCCGTAAAGTCCGGCGACGGTTATGTCCTCGTACCTTGCGCTCTGCCTGGTCGCGGGATCATAGACGGTTTGCGGGCCAGCTCGGAGTTCCGAAAGGCTGTCCAGCTTGCCCTTGTCATGATAGCGTTCGTAAAGCTTGTAAATGTCAAAGCTTTTCGCTTCATCGATTATGCTGATATACCAATCGCTACTTTGTTACATGAGACCCGGATTCGGTAAAAAGTTGTTTTCTCCGTTCAAATCGAAGCCGCGCTTGGCACAAACAAGCATTCAAGAAATTTGCGAACGTCGTTTTCCGCTCAGTCCCGGACGCGTACGCGAGCCTCAGGGTTTCGTCCGTGTGAACCATTCCAGCGCCGGTTTGTATTTTTGCAAGTTCGGTTGGGAAAACCTCGCCGGCCAACTGCATGGGACTCTGCATTTTTAACAGCTTGGTTCCGTTGTCGTTGAACGCTTGGATGTTGTTCATGATTTGATCGCCAGCGTTCGGAGTATCAGGAGTGCGCGAGGCAAGCGCGGTTATGAAGTTATCGTCCATGCTTGCGGAGTTGAACGCCGGAATCGCCCCGACCGCAGTATTAGACAAAGGAGCGGCGCCCTTGGCCTTGAACTCCGTTTCGATTGCGGAAATCGCTGAGTAGTTTATCCTGTCTTGTCCGGCGGATGCGCTTAAGGTTAAGTTTATGGCTTTTCCCGCAAGTATGCCGATCGGGTCGTCGAACTCCACGATTACGCCGCCCGATACAATGGCGGAAACATTTAAGACATTCACGCTTTCGCCAGGGACGAGAATCGAAATATCCACACCGTCGATTTTGAGCATCGCGGGCTGTGGCGTGTTGACGGGCGGCGCCTGCGGCTTTGCCGGAGTCGTGTCGACTGTCCCGATAGCGGCGCCTCCCTTGGCCGCAAACGCGCCCTTTATCGCTTCAACTATGGAATCATCATAGGTTCCGCTTGCAAACGTTATATCGAAGTTGAATGTCTTGCCGGCAAAGGTAAAGTCGATTCCGTCCGTGAGGGTGATCTGAGAAGCGGTCGCGTCGTTCGGGATCGTGATTATAACATTCAATACATTGTTGTTCTGCGCGTCCTTGGCAATCGCGGCGGTCGCCGCGCCGGCGCTCAATATTTGATCTTTTTAACTCCATTTGTAATAAAATCTTTAAACTCTAATCTTTCTGGATCATATTCATATTTATTGATTCTCTCAATCAAATATTGTTTAAATCTATCTTTTAAATATCCTTCTCTTTGATTAAGCGCATTGATAAAATTCTGATGTTCTCCAAATAGATTAATTCTCATTTCTTTAGCATTCTTGATTTCAAATAAAGCCATAATGTCCATCCTAGAGTATAGTATATTTCATCATAAATATGAGGTATTTAGAGGAGAGAGAATACGTACTCTCTCCTCTAAATAAATAAAATATTCCCAAGTAAAATGAGATTGTCAGGCAAATGCTGGCTCAATGATATGAAACTTTTCCGGTACATATCTTTGTAATAATTTTTTTAACCGCTTTGATTCGCTTCGTGAAAAGGTTAGCATCGCTTCCTTAAATCGCTCATAGGTTTCATAATACGGGTTTGTCAATATTCGCTTCTTCAAAAATCCCCAATACCGTTCTATCAAATTCAGATTCGGTGAATATCCGGGTAAATACACCAGATGAATGCCAAGCGCTTTGGCCGTTCCCTTTGCTTTTTTGTGTGTTGATGCCTCGCTTCATCACAAATAACATGCGGCTTCTTTCCCCCGTTCCTCCTTCTCAACCCGGCGAGAAAATCTATCGCCGCCTCCTCGCCTTTCGGCTTATATGCGCCCGTCAGGGTTATCCGCCTCCTTCCGTCTCGGCCATTTATCTCAAACCAGCCCCTTTCCGCATCCACCCATACCCGATGCGATTATTGAACGTCGGATGACTCCCATCCATAAAATATATCTTCTCTTCTTCAGACAGCTTTTTATACCACCTTTTATAGGTTTTTACAAACGTTTCTTGTTTCTTCTTATCCGCTTTACCGGGGACGCCGCCCGTTCCCTTTATATGAACTGCCCCGCCAGCCTGACGTCCGCTCCATCCCTTTCGCCGTATATCTTGCCTTGAGCCTTTCCCTCCCATACTCGCATACTTCTTCCGCTCTCCGATATATTTTTGAATCCAACCCCTGTTTTAATTCTTGTATCTGTTCACCACTGAGTTTGTAACCGCTCCCTTGATAATTGTTCGCCGCCAATCCGCCCATTCCCTCGTCCTTGTACAACCGTCTATACCGGCTGAGCATCCGTTCATCCAACAACAATATCTTTTCTATTTTCATATAGCCAAATCCCCGCGCCGTAAGTACTATGGCTCTTATTCTATCGGCGTTTTTTCCCGACAGGCCAGATGAAATTCCTCCAGCGTATCCCGGTCTTTATCATCTAAATGAAATCCCCTCCCATAACAGCAATTTTACACTATCCTTCTTCTATGGAAAGACGCTGATGTAACAGATAGATACACACCCCGCACAGAACCCTTGTGGTTTGGGCAACTCGCAAGATATAGCAAAGAAGTGTATTTTAGTTTCCCATCAAATGAAATTGATCATTATCATGCAACTATTAGTATGATTTTTGAAGCGAAAGGTGTATATAAAAAATGAATATTTTATTCCATAAATCCATTGGCATGGATAGAATCAATAATCTTTTCCCCAAAAATATTGCAATTTATATGGCGGATATACTGAAATTTTAGTTTTTATAAAAATTTTTTT
>JAITIK010000203.1 GCA_031279555.1 Treponema sp.
TGCTGGCGTACTGCTTGGTGGGAAAGGGCAGCGCCAAAAGCAGCGCTCCCGGTGCGGCTATCATTCACTTCCTGGGCGGCATTCATGAAATTTACTTCCCCTATGTGCTTATGAATCCCATTCTGATCCTCGCCATGATGGGCGGCGGTTTTACCGGCGTCCTGATTTTAAGTATCTTCGGCGGCGGGCTTATTGCTCCGGCTTCCCCGGGTTCCATTTTCGCCGAACTCATGATGACTCCGCGTGGCGCCTATATTCCCAATATTTTGGGTATACTGGCGGGCGGCGGCGTGTCGTTCCTCCTGTCAATGATACTGCTCAAGGCGTTTGGAAAGGATGACGCGGATCTTGAAGCGGCGAAAGCGCAGACCAGAGCGAACAAAGCCGAGTCCAAAGGCGTTTCTGTAGAAGAAACCAAAACCGCGTGGGACGCTTCGGCGCCGGTAAAGAAAATAGTCTTTGCCTGCGACGCTGGTATGGGTTCCAGCGCTATGGGAGCCACCAAACTGCGGAAAAAGATACAGGTTGCTGGCATAGCGGGCATCACTGTCATCCATTCACCGGTGAGCGAAACGCCCGCAGACGCGGACATTATTATCTGCCACAAGGAATTGCAAGAACGGGCGCGGAGCGCGAACCCGAAAGCCCGCCTTGTAGCGATCACGGATTTTCTCAACGCGCCGGAATATGAGGAAATTATCTCAGGCTTAAAGAAGAAATAAGCGCCAGCGCGGACGCGGCTACGGTCTGGCCGTTGCGCCGGAAGGCGTCTTCCGGCGCAACAAGCGAGCGGCGCCCTTTCCAAAGGGGCGTCGGGCGTTGGAAATCTTGAATAAGGAGATGCGGTATGCAGGAATTTTCATATACGATTACGGATCCGAATGGCATTCACGCGAGACCTGCGGGACTATTTGTACAGAAAATGCAGGAATACAAAAGTCGCGTTACGGTGAATCGTGGCGAGCAAAGCGCGGATGCCAAGAAACTTATCGCCCTGATGAAGTTGCGCCTCAAATGTGGGCAGACATTCACGGTGCAAGTAGAAGGTGAAGACGAGATCGCAGCTCTTGAAGCGGCGCGAGATTTTCTAACGGCGAACCTTTAAAGGTTCGTATGGAAAAAACAACTGTGGCGTCCAATTCTGTGCGAAATCTTTCTCCCAGACTGTTGCGGTTGCTTGGACTGTTGGCGCGTTCCGATGAGCCGGTGAAGATTGACGACTTATCGGCGGCGTTGAATACAAGCCGCCGGACTGTTTTTCGGGAACTGGAAAATGCGGATGAGGCGCTGGCCGCCTTTCACACATCGTTGATTTCCATTTCTGGCAAAGGATTGACGCTTTCTGGCGGCAGCGAATCCCGTAAGAAAATGCTTGAAGCGCTTGCCCCTTCCCCTCATCCCATTTCAAAACGGGAGCGCTTGCTCCGCCTGCTGGCGGAGCTTATCGCCAATGTCGGCGAAGTGCAAAAACTGTTTTACTACGCAAGTGTTCTTGGCGTAAGCGAATCAACGATAAGCAATGATCTTGACGAGCTTGAAGACTGGCTCTCAGCCCGAGGTGTCAGCGTTATCCGCAAGAGCGGTATGGGCGTTCAGTGCGTTGGAACTGAGGAAGCTCTTCGCGCCGCGCTGGTGAGCCGCTTTATGACAGACGGGGATTCGGGCGGCAGGTCATACACCGCGTCCTTTGACTTCCCGGGCGATGACATTGAGACGGGCGTATGGGAAATCTTACGCAGAAAGAAGGAGGCGATTGACTGGATGACCTCAGAATCCTTCTCGCTGATCGCCGTGTACCTTATGGTGATGGTTAATCGTTTGCGGAAAGGCAAGATCGCCGCAGGCGGTCGTGTGAGCGGACAGGCTTCAATGGGCGCGTTCCAAAACGCCCTTGCCGAAGATATTGCGGTGGAAACGGAAAACGAGTTCTCCCTAAGCGTACCTGAAACGGAACGGCAGGAACTGGCGGGGTGGATTCAGGCGTGTCGATCAAAACAGGACAGCCCGCTTGAACCGGGTCCGGTTGACAGGCGGACGCTCATCCAAAGCCTTGCTATGCGGATGATAGACCGCTTTGATCCCCCGATAGCCGCTATTCTAAAAACCAATGAGCAGTTGACGCGGCTTTTGTCGTTGCATTTGGAAGCCGCGCTGCCCCGGTTGCAGGGAGGCATAGCGTTGCCGAATCCCCTTGAAACGGAACTTATAAAAAATTATCCTAAAGAATATGAAAAGACGCGCAGAGCGGTGAAGGTTCTTGAGGAGCATCTTGGGCTTCCGGTTCCCTCAAATGAAGTTTCATTCATCCTGATACATTTTCTGGCCGCCCTCGCCGTTTTGGGCGAGCGGAACATCAGGCGGCGAATTCTTCGCGTCGGCATTATCTGTGTAGCCGGCATCGGCGCGTCTTATATGCTGGCGTATCAGGTGCGCAAGCGGTTCAAAGGAGAACTGGAGGTCGAAGTGTCCGGCTGTGATGACACGGCTTCATGGGCTGGCGTTGATTTTCTTATCTCCACCATCCCTTTGACGGAAACGGACAAGCCGTTTGTTCAGGTGAACACATTGCTTGGGACCGAAGATTATCAGAAAATTCAGACGGCTATTGACGCCTTCGCCTTTACCAAACGGGATGTGGAGCAGCCGGCGCGTTCAGTTTCTCTGGAGAAACGGCTTGACAGCCTTATTGCGATTGTCATGCAGTTGCGGCTCCTGCTTGATAATTTTGCCGTTGAATCGATCAAAGCGGACTGTTCTTTTGAGG
>JAITIK010000011.1 GCA_031279555.1 Treponema sp.
TTATTTTCCCCCGCCGGTTTTTGTCCTATGCTTGCTCCTGCGTGGTCCGCAACATAACCTCCCGAAGTACCGCGTTTATCCGGCTCTGATACCCTTTGCCGTAACCCTTGAACCAAGCCAGTACATCAGCGTCCAGACGTATTTGAACCGCTTTTTTTACCGGCCTGAAATACTCCGGATGTTTAGGCCGCATTTTTTTAAGCTCTTCCCCGGTTAATACCGGGCAGTCCGAGAAATCAGTGTTTTTAAAAGCCTTTATCCCGGTTATCCGTTCATGGGATAACGTTTTTGCGCCATTCATGGTACATCCTCTCCTCTACTGGTTCTTCCCAATAATGCCCTACAATAATGTATATACAATTATTTTGATTTGTCAAGTCTCCATTCTCCTTTTCTCCCTCCGGCAAACCCATTTTTGCGAATCAGTGTCAACAAAAGTGTCAACAGAATCTTGACTTTGTTGACAGTAAATGATAGGCTATTGACATCGGGCTTATGTATGTAAGTCCTTATATTATAAGCACTTAGACGATTTGTGATAGTCCTGAAGACAAGGGCATCCCCGTGTCTGTCAACCACTGGGCCGACGGTTCAAGCGCGTCCGGGTGAGCGAAAAAGCCTGTCCACCAGGATGGGCTTTTTTTATATAGCAAGGAATTATCTCGCTTTGGCTATTCTGACATTCCACCTAGCAGTTTGTCGCGCTTCGCGCATAAAATTCCAAAAAATCGCCGGTTAGTCGTTTTTTCCCGCGCAAACTGCCATCGAACCAAAGGTTCGCAGGATCCCGATAACCGGGATTTTTGTGGTACAAAGCGCCGCAAAAATCCACACGCACGACAGGCTCCTAGAAATGTCAGAATAAAGCCCAAAAAAGCTCTGACAACAGGGCTGTCAACAAGGCGTGATAAAAGCCGATCCCACAAAATAGATTCGGCGGCAGGTTGCTATGGCGGTTACGATTGGCAAGCGGTGCCTTTTCCAGCGGCGGCAGGATACCGGAATCTTCCGCTATTACTGGTTTGAAGATGAAAACGGCAAGCGGGTACAGCGGGCCTGCGGTCGTGGATGCGAGAGTGGGAAAAGCCCAAGTCCGCTAAATCAAGGCTGTTGATATATGCGTCAATCACCCATACGGAATTATTGTCTTCAACATAACAGCACTATGATTTGATTGCGGTCTTCTCCACTGATGAATTCCATATAGCCCCGGTTGGTATGTTACTGTGCGGCGAGGATATCTTCAAGTATCCTGACAAACTGACGCGGCGAACCCAAAAGATAATGAGCGGCTTGGACAGGAAATTCTGCATAATAATCGACTCCACATTCATCTCCGAATCGCAGGTTCGCAATCTCAAGGAGAAGCTCAACGCCTTCGGCTTTGTTTTTAACCAATCCGCATGAAACGCACTTATCGGAAAACGTAAACGCAACATCTACACGGATATAACGCGCTTCTGGAAACCCGGACTGTTCGCCTGCGGTGGAGACGAGGAAACGGGCGGACATCGACGACATTCGGGAACGTGTCGAACGGATGGAAACGTCGCGCCGGTACATTCTGTACAACGACCAGAAGAAATATTCCCGACCGATGTACTGGACTTCGCGCTGAAAAAGGGACCCTATGCCATTGAGCAATCGGAGGATAGCGTACCTCCATAGAGGAGTCGGATGGCGGGGTCAGCGTGGTAGGGTGCGCCTTCTCAAGGAAAACTTGCCGCGACGGCTCTTCTTGCGGAAGAAACGTCTGAAAAATCATGCGCCGCAATCATCTGGGCGATGAGATTGCCGATCACCGTACACTCATCAGGCCCGGCATACACCGTCATGCCGGTCGCCCGCGCCGCAAGCTGATTCAGATAGCCGTCCTTGCAACCTCCTCCGACAATATGCAACGCGCTGTACGTTTTTCCGGTGATCTCCGCTATCTCCTGCGCGGCGTCTGCGTAACAACGGGCGAGACTTTGGTACACACACTGCATAAGCTCGCCCACTGTCTGCGGAACAGCGCGCCCCTGCGCTTTGCATTGGTTCTTTACGGCGTCTATCATGCGTTCCGGCGCGAGCAGTTCCGGAACATTTACATCAATGCTGGAAGAAAATGCGCCGTCACTCGCGCTATACGCGCCGCACGCCTCCGCTTCCCTTTGCAAATCCGCGAAAGAATAAGCGTCTCCCAATTCCCGTTTAATCGACTGGACAATCCACAGCCCTATGCAGTTTTTCAGGAACCGGTAGCGGAACGCATAGCCTCCTTCATTGGTGAAATTCGCTTTTCTGGCCGTTGCATTGATGATGGGAGATGGAGCCTCAATGCCGATCAAACTCCAGGTGCCGCTGGAAAGGTAGATGGCGTCATCGCTCTGAGCCGGAACCGCAAGGTACGCGCTCCCTGTGTCGTGGGTGGCCGGCAGAACCACGGCGCAGTCATACCCTATTTCTTCCTGTATGCGCGAGGCAAGCGTTCCAAGAACGGCGCCGGGCAAGGACAGGGGGGAAAACAGGCGCTGGGGAAAACCAAGCCGCTCAATGAGGGGGCGGCTCCAATCCCGTCTCGCCGCGTCCACAAGCGATGTGGTGGTCGCATTCGTGTATTCATGGGATTCAACGCCGGTCAAACGGAAGTTGAAGTAATCGGGGATCATAAACAGGCGCGCCGCTTTTTCAAGCAGTTCCGGCTCTCTTTTTTTCAGCGCCATAAGCTGATAAATAGTGTTAAAAGGTTGCTTTTGTATGCCTGTAATGCCATACAACTCTTCAAAAGAAACAATCCTCTCGACATCCCGATCCATGCCTTCCGTACGGTTGTCCCGATACGCGGTCGCCGGAGCGATGAGGCGCCCCTGTCCATCGGCAAGTACAAAATCTACGCCCCATGTGTCAATGCCAACACTATACGGAATTTTTCCCTTTTCTTTGCATTTTCTCATCCCCGCGAGAATATGCTGAAAAAGAGCCTCCGTATCCCAGCGCAAGCTTCCGTTTTCCCGCCGCATCCCATTGGGAAAGCGGTACGCTTCTTCAACGACAATCCTCCCGTCAGAAACCGAACCAAGTATATGCCGCCCGCTGGAAGCGCCTATATCAATAGCCAAGTAGTACCGCAGGGTATATCTCCTTCACGTCCGCTTGCTGAGAACATCCCGTTCGTACCGTTGCGCTTCGGCAAACCACGTTTCATTCGCGGGGACATTCTCTCGCTCGCAGTAGGCTTCCCACACCGCCCCAAAAGGATAGGTTTTGAGTTCTTCGTGAAGCGTCATAAGCTCGGTGTACGCCGCCTCATCCTGAAGTTTTTTAAGACGGCCATTCGGTTGAAGGAGCGCGTAGAGAAGGGCTTTTTGCATGCTCCGGCACCCGATGACCCATGCGGCGATCCGGTTGATGGAAGCGTCAAAGAAATCAAGCCCGATAAGAACCCGGTCGAGCGCGTCGTTGCGGACTATTTCTTTCGCTATTTCACGTATCTCATCTTCAAAGATCACCACATGATCCGAATCCCAGCGCACTCCCCTGGTAACATGAAGCGGCAGTTTGTCGAAAAACAGGAGGAGCGCGGGAATCTTGTCGCTTATCACTTCCGTAGGGTGGTAATGCCCGTTGTCCAGCAACGGATAAACCCCCGGATGGGTGGCGGCGTACGCGATGTAGAATTCGCTTGAGCCTACGGTGTAGGCTTCTACTCCAATGCCGAACACTTTGCTTTCCACCGAATCAAGCACGCCTGGATATTTTTCAGCGTAAATCGCGTCAAGGCTTCGCTTGAGCCGTTCCCGCGGGCCGCGCCGGTCAGCGGGAATATCCTTGCAACCGTCGGGTATCCACAGGTTGTTCAATACCGGCGAACCAAGCTGTTCCGCTATCCATGCGGCGACGCGGCGGCAGGCTATGCCGTGCCGTATCCAGAATTCCCGAACCGCCGCGTCAGGACTGGACAATGTAAGCCCGTCTTTCACCATGCGGTGGCTGAAAAAGGTCGGATTGAAATCTATGCCAAGACGATTTTTCCGCGCGAATTCCACCCAAGGTTTGAAATGCTCCGGCGACAGCGCGTCACGATCAACCTTTTCACCGTTAGTTATCGCGTAACTTGCGTGAAGGTTGATACGTTTTCTGCCGGGAATGAGCCGGACGGCTTCTTCAAAATCCGCCATAAGCTCTTCAGGCGACCGGGCTTTGCCCGGATAGTTCCCGGTCGCCTGAATGCCTCCAGACAACGCCGCGCCGAATCCCTCGAAGCCGGCGACATCATCCCCTTGCCAGCAGTGAATGCTGATGGGAATGTCCGCAAGGACGCTCATCGCTTGTTCCACGTCAACGCCGACTTGTCCGTACTTTTGTTTGGCATGATCAAATACGTTCATACACCCCCCTCCTTCCACCGCCAAAGGCGGCGTTCTTGCGTCATACATCGCGCCTCAACACCGCGCCATTTATTATCTATATCACTGCCAGCGATGCGCTCATGCGCCTGTCAGTCCAATCAAGGCGTCGCAAAGCGCGGACGCGGGATGTCGTCGAACTCACGCTAATCAAGATGAAACGCCTCATGTATTTCGGCCGTCTGCATGTCATTGATCGTTGCAATGTCTCCCACATCGCGGGATGCGATAATCGCCTTCGCGCTGTATTCCCCAACTTCAAGCCGGTCAAAGGCATTGATGAGGCTGCCGCCCGTGGCAATCACACAACCGTTTTCCACCAGCGCGACCGGATTTTCTTTGACAAACGTTTTTGCGGCCTCTTCCTGCCGGGAAAAAAGCGCGTCAAACTGAAGCTTCGGCATATTTCGCAACAGTATATAGCTTTCCGGTATGACTCTGGAATCAAACTTCACGCCCGTAACTGCAAACGCCATAAGATTCGGAGCGCAGGCTGTGATAATAGCGTTGACATGCGGCTGCGTCTCGTAGATCAGAGCGTGGAGCGGCGCCAAATCGTCCGGCGTCCTCCCGGCTTCCCTTATGCCGTTGTCAATACGCGTCAAATCTTCAGGCGCGATATACGCCCTGTCAACATGGGCCGGCGTTATTACAAACGATCCGGCGCCCAACCGTTGGGAAACCGTTCCTTGGGATCCGGTGAAAAGGCGTTGTCTGTATGCGCGTTTTACCACATCGCATATATCGCGCCGCGCCGCCTTTTCTTCGTTGCTATGATAAACGGGGACAAATTCTTGCATAACAGAAGCGTTCTGCCGCCAAACGCGCCAGCGTTCAAGGTCTTCGTCTTTTTGAATTATGGGCTTGCCGATGCGATGGGCGCTAATTTCAACGCGGGCGCAGAAATCAAGGGTCTCAAACAGTAAAAAAGCTTTGTATATATTTTCCGCTCCCGCCACCACTCCATGATTTTCCAGCATCACCGCGTCACACCCCCGTTCAAACATCGCCGCAATCTTTTCCCCCAACCTGACGCTTCCCGGCAAATCGTACCGCGCCATACCTGTCTTCCCGCAAATATGGCATGCGCTTGCGAGGATACTGGTGTCTGGAATTTTCCGCGCCATGCTGAACGCAACCAGCGCGGGCGGGTGGGCATGCAACACCGCCCGCAGTTGCGGCGCCTTTTCATAGGCCAGCCGGTGGAATGGCAGTTCGCTGGAAGGTTTGTGGCGCCCCTCCGTTGTACCGTCAGGCTTTACGCGGACAATATCGTTTCTCGTAAGACCGCCCTTGTCGATTCCCGCAGGGGTTATCCATATATCGCCATTATCATCTTTTATAGATAAATTGCCCCCGGACATGGTGGTCATTCCATATTCATAGATGCGTTTCATAATCATGACCAGTTGATCTGAAGGGTGCAAAAAATCGCTGTTAATCATAGGGCGTCCTTTTTTAATCCATGTGAAACATTTTTCCAGCGGATCGCAGACAGGCGGTTCATCAGGATTGACATCCATAAGGTCTTTCCTCATGCGTCGCCATTTTCTTAAATGGCATTTTTCGACGATACTATACAAACAATTATAAAATGGAGATAAGGGGATTCGAACCCCTGACCTATAGATTGCGAACCTATCGCTCTACCAACTGAGCTATATCCCCAAGTCTGGGATAGTATAGCAAAAACAATCCAATTAGATCAAGGGGTATAGAGCGTTTTTTTCGACTTTTGTTATATCAGCGTTGACATGGATCTCAGCCGCTCAATGATGGGCGGAAGAGTTTCTATGATGTAATCAACCGCCTCCCGCGCAACCCCCCAGCCAAGACTAAAACGAATTGATCCGTGCGCCAGTTCCGGCTCGGCGCCTATAGCCATGATCACGTGGGAAGGATCAAGGCTGCCGGATGCGCAGGCCGAACCGGTGGACGCCTCAATGCCGGCTAGATCCAAGGCGAGGAGAATCGACTCGCCTTCCGCGCCGGGGAAGGATACGTTAAGCGTATTCGGGATCACGTCCGTCGGGTGTCCATTGACCGTGATATTCGGTATCAATTTGACAAGCCCTTCGCGGAGCCGCTCCCGCAACGGGGAGAAGGTTTTCCTGTACTCCGCGAGGCGTTGTTTTGCGATTTCAGCGGCTTTTCCGAAACCGAAGACGCCGAGGTTGTTGTACGTGCCGGCGCGAAGCCCGTCCTCTTGGTGTCCGCCATGAATCAGGGGGAAAAGCGGGGCCGCTTGCCTGCCGCCGCGTCCCCGTACATAAAGCGCCCCTACGCCTTTGGGCCCATAAATCTTGTGCGCCGACATTGTGAGATAGTCAACGCCCCATTCCTTCACATCCACCGGTATTTTCCCCACAGCTTGAACCGCGTCCGTGTGTACAAAAGCGCCGGCGGACTTTGCCAAAGCCGTAATTTCCTTTATATCCTGAGTGGTTCCGATCTCGTTGTTTGCGGCCATCACGGAAACAAGCAGAGTTTTGTCATTCAGCGCCGCTTTCAGAGCGTCTGTTTTTATCTTGCCGTACTTGTCTACAGACAGAAACGTTACCATAAAACCTAATTCCCGCAGGAAGTTGGCGGAATTGAGTACGCAGGGGTGTTCAATAGCCGTGGTGATGATCTCGTCCCTTACCGAATGCTTCCCTTCCGCGGCGCCGCGCTCCACAAGGAGCCTCATGGTCTGGAAAACCGTATTGTTTGATTCGGAGCCGCCTGATGTAAAAATGATCTCACGCGATTCCGCGCCGACCAGCGCGGCTACGTTGGAACGGGCGTCTTCAAGTCGGGCGCGCGCCAAACGCCCTGAGGCATGCATACTGGAAGCGTTGCCGTATATGGCAAAATCATCTATCATCGCGGTTTTCACCGCGTCGTTAAGCGGAGTGGTCGCATTGTAATCAATATAAACTTTCATGTATCCTCCAAAGGTGTCAGACACCATAGGTACTATACTCTTTTCCATACGTTTTGGCTAGTAGATATATGACTTTTTTAGTAAGCCTTATGAACGTCTAATTCCAGGTCTTGCGCGGCTTTTTCGAAGGGCTTGTTTTTTTTAGAAAAGTCATCTAAACTTGAAGCGTCCAAAGGCGAACGCCAAGATGTGAAATCGGTTATGGAAGCGCATACTATCAATTACGAAAATATTTTTCAACTGGAACATGTACTCAACAAAATTCAGGATTTTGACATCCTGTTGGAACGAATATTGCTTGAAGCGCGGAAAATCGTACGCGCCGACGCCGGGTCAATTTATGTGCCGGAATTCTCTGTTGAGAAAGAAAAACCAACAGAAAAACTCGCCATAAAATATTCCCAGAATGACACCTTGTCGGCGAAACTGCCCAAAAGGGAGAAGCTCATTTATTCTCTTTTTTCCGTACCTATAGATAAAAAAACAATTTCAGGCTACTGCGCCCTTACCCGCCGTTTGATCAATATTCCAGACATGTACGACATTGAAAAAGACGCGCCATATTCGTTTAATCCCCAATACGATGTCGTATCGCAGTATAAAACCGTATCGACATTAACGATTCCGCTTATAAATTCTGACGATCAGCTTGTCGGCGTAATACAGGTTATCAATTCCCGCAATGAATCGGGTGAAATCGTCCCCTTCTCAAAATCGGATGAAGCGGTGATATCGCATTTTGCAATCACCGCATCCTCGGCCTTGCAGAGGGCGCATAGCACGCGAAGTATGGTTTTGCGTACGGTAAAGATGTCGGAATTACGGGACCCCAAAGAGACCGGCGTTCATGTAAATCGCGTCGCCAGCTATTCGGTTGAAATCTACGACCGGTGGGCGTATCTTCATAAGATACCGGCTGTACAGCGGGAAAAAGTCAAGGACATTCTTAGAATAGCGGCGATGCTCCACGATGTGGGCAAAGTGGCGATTCCCGACAGCATCTTAAAAAAGCCGGGAAGGTTCAATGACGAGGAGTACCGCATTATGCAGCGGCACACGATCTACGGCGCGTCGCTGTTCAACAACCCCCAGTCCCCGCTTGATGAAATTTCCCGCGATGTCGCGTTGACCCACCACGAGAACTGGGATGGCGCCGGTTATCCGGGCTGGTTCGATCCAGTCGCCGAAAAACCCATCAAAACCGATGAAACCGGAAAGCCGCTAGGCAAGAAGGGCGAAGAAATTCCGCTTGCGGGGCGCATTGTAGCGTTGGCCGATGTGTTTGACGCCTTATGTTCGCGCCGTGTGTACAAAGAGCCGTGGGAGGAACGGGAAGTTCTAAACGAGATGCGGAAGCTGCGGGGGACAAAATTCGATCCGGAATTGACGGATATATTTTTAGATATATATCCATCTATTAAACGTATACAATCTCTATATAAAGAAGAAACGGCATGAACCGTATTGCGTGTACCTTGCCTCTGCCAAGAGAACAAGCGGGCGCGCTTGTTGCGGGAGACAAGGTGTCGCTTTCCGGCGTCCTGTATACAGCGCGGGACGCGGCGCATAAACGCTTTGCGAATCTGTTGGATCGGGGGGAAGCCCTTCCT
Organism: Treponema sp.; assembly: GCA_031279555.1. Lineage (GTDB taxonomy): Bacteria > Spirochaetota > Spirochaetia > Treponematales > Breznakiellaceae > JAIRKH01. Next base: position 8,925 of record JAITIK010000011.1, read on the forward strand.
TTTCCCATTGAAGGCGCCTGCATTTACTATGCGGGTCCTGCGCCGGCAAAGGACGGACAGGTCATCGGATCTGCGGGACCAACCACAAGCGGACGCATGGACGCCTATACGCCCCGCCTGCTTGACTTGGGACTCCGTTGCATGATCGGCAAGGGGGAGCGTTCAGAAGCTGTGATAGCCGCCATGAAAAAAACGGGCGCCGTGTACTTCGCCGCTCTCGGGGGCGCGGGCGCTTTGCTTGCATCCCGCATAACGTCTGTGGAAACGGCGGCTTTTCCCGACCTGGGAACCGAGGCGGTCAGGCGCCTTACGGTACGCGATTTTCCCGCAGTGGTGGCAATCGACAGCAGAGGCGGCAATCTGTATAAGCTGGGACCGGAACGCTATTTAAAGCCGTCTTAATTCTACCGTATTACCCAACCCGGCAAGATCGCCGCTATCGCTCTCTATGTCCACGCATCATAGCCGGCGCTCTCCTTGAAACGAGGTCAAACCGGCTTGTCATCATTGCCGCCGTTAAGACGGGCCAGAAGAGAGCGCACCAGCGCTTCTCCTTCTGGAATCTGTTTGAGGGACTCAAACAAGCCGGTAAGCGCCGAGCCGCCTTTTGAGGAAAAGACGTCGCTTATTTTTTCAATGCCGGTCTGTATATCGCCGCTGTTCGCTAGAATCTTGATGTCCGCGCGCCCTATGTTCTTCGCCTGTTCAATGCCGACATCGCGGGCGGCCTTGATTTGCTCAATGGCAAGAAGGTACTGCTGATACTCCTTGTTTTCGCCCACATCTTTAGCAAGAGTCGTCTGCGCCATAACGCTGGCGAGTTGTTTCGCTTTTTCCGCCTCGGCTTCCGCAAGCCCCACAGCCTCCTTGCCTTTCGCTTCATTCTGCTGCTGAACCAACGTCGCTTCCGCGACCTGCTCAATGCGGTACTTTTCAGCGTCCGCAGTTTTTTGCACCGCGCTTTTTTGGGCTTCAGCCTCAATCTCAACAACAGACTTTTGCGCTTGCGCATCTATCTCCTTCTGATATTTATTCGCGTCCGCAGAGATTTTAATCGTTTCCTTCCGCTGGTTTGCGGCGACTATGGCGGCTTCTTTCGTTATTTCCGCAGTTCTGACCGTATTGACCTGCTCGACCGCCATATTTTTTTCCGCAGTTGTCTTTTTTTCTTCAGCGACCGCCTGTTCGGACTTTTGCTGGGCAATGCCCACAGCTTGCCTTGATTTTGCCTGCGCTTCGCCTGCGGACTGGTCAGCCGCCGCTTTTTTCACCTCGATCTCTTTTGCCGATTCAATTTCCGCTTCTCGCGCCTTCTGCATATTAACCGCAACCGTAACGCGGGATTCTTTTTCTATTTCGGATTTCTTTTTCGCCATGATGTTGACGATGACGTTTGAATCTTTGGCATCCTGAATGTCCATAAGCTCAATGTTCTTCACAGGAATGACGCCCCACTCGGCAAGCTCGTCCCTCACGTCTCTAGTAAACTGCTCGCCGTAAATTGAGCGTTCTTCCATGATTGACTCAAGGTCGCTCTTTGCCATGATGCTTCTGACCGAGCCTTGCACAATGCCTTTAAGGTGGTCTTTCAACTCGGACAAGTTTTCCACTTTCTGCGCAGCCGCGTTGGTGTCCTCAATTCTGAAAAACGCCTTCACATCGACCGTGAAGGGCAGGCGGTTCTTGTCGTACGCCTCGTAACGCTCGAGATCAAGATCAAAGTTGCTTACCGGCAGTTCACGCACCGTAACGCCCAAAATCGGCATCCATGCGGGCCACTTGTAATAGGTGTTTCCCGCCTTCATACCCACTCCGTAACTCACCGTTGATTTTGAACGTTGCAGGATATGCACCATATTTGACGGCACGATGCGCCGCAGACGGAATATCAAAACGAGCGACGTCACGACGATAAACGCGCCGATTCCCATTAACACAGTTTGCAACATAAACATAGCGACCTCCTCATTGCCGCCTTATGGCTGACAGTTCTCAAAGCCGGGTTTTCATGGTCTCCATGAACTTTCCAAGCGTTGATTTCCCGCGTATCCCACAATACAGGAATAGTATAACATGGCTCGCGCAAGAAGCAAGCCCATAATAAAGGAAACAAAAGTCAAATGGCTGAAGCCGAAAGTCGCGGCAATCGACGCAAGCTGGGGAGCCGGAACGCTATTTGAAGCCGTCTTAATTCTTTCCTGTTTATTGCGCCCGGCAAGATTGCCACTATCGCTTGACGCTGTTCCAAAACTGAAGTTTTGGAACAGCGTCAGTCAACAACCACCGCTGAAAACGACGGCTTGAATGGCGGGACGCTATGATTGTACGCCGTTCATGCGCGTACCGCATATTCATCTTGTGTATTTTGTGTATTTTATACCTTTTTCCTCTTGCGTCTTTTTTCAAACCGTGCTATCCTACTTTCAGATGAAGAATCTGCCAACGATTGACAACAAAACGCTACTCTCACCAAAGGTCGCCGCGCAACGCGGCGCAGATGATTCATTTTACCCCCCCCCCCCCCCGCATATTTTGTTTCTGCGCCTCCGCTGAGCCATAGATCGTATTTTCGCAAGCGCAGGAATTCGCGGCGCGGCAAATGCGGCCCGACGGTAAAAAATTCCTTTTTGGAATCTAAAAATTTCACGCTGGCGTTTAAAAGATTCGCCTCACAATCTTCAAATTTCACGCCGGAATGCATAAATTTCGCCCTGAAATTTAAAAGATTCGCCTCACAATTTACAAATTTCACACTGGAATGCATAAATTTCGCCCTGAAATTTAAAAGTTTTGTTTCGAAATTTACAAATTTCATGCCGGAATGCGGCCCGTCCGGACGTGTACAGGCGTACGCGCGATCTCAGTTTGTTTCGGCGAACGCCGCGGCGTTCGCCGGACGCATTTCATTGGAAAGCCCGCTCTCAAAGCCCGCTTGGTTTTTGGAAGAGCTTATAAACAACAAGGAGATATTTATGGCAATCACATCAGACTGGTTCCCGGCGAGCCGGGACGAACAACTGGCGATGGCAAAGAATTGGGCGGCCGCCCTGGCCGTCCATGGAATGGCGTGGAATGTCCCGGAAGCCGAAACGCAGGAGTTGGCGGCCAAGACCGCCGCAGCTGACGCCGCCCTGGCCGCCGCGAAGAGCGAGGCGACCCGCACGCCGGTGGTTTCCGCCAAATGCAGGGAGGCGTTTCAAACGTTGAAAGACAAAATGCGGGACATCAAGAAACGGTACTTTTACGCGCCGCCCCTTACCGCCGCAGACATTATCGGCTTGGGGCTCAAACTGCCGGACACGACTCATACGGCTTCAGCGGCGCCCACGGCGCAAACGATGGCGGAGACCTTTCTTGTTGGGCGCCACGAGTTGGGGCTGCGGATCGTCTACACAGCAGGCGATCCCAACGACAAGGCGAACAAGGGCTACCGCATCTGGTACGCCATTGTGCCGCCGGACGGCGAGGCGCCCGCCAAGCCGGAGGCGCTGACCAACTCTTTCTACACCCAGCGGAAGAAGGACGTGATGGAATTCGAGTATGACGACAGCGGAAAGACCGCGTACTTCGCCATCCAGATCGAGAACGGCGGTAAGAAAGGGCCATGGGGTCCGTTGACTTCCGCTCTTATTCCATGAAGGGCAAATCATGAAACAACAACTGCGCGCCTACCGCGAGTTCCTTTATATCCTGCCGTTTATTATACTGGTGGCGGTGTTCGCCTATTACCCGCTCTACGGCTGGTTCTACGCCTTTTTCGATTACCGGCCGCCCGCAGCCCTCAGCATGAAAGACTTTGTTGGGCTAAAGTGGTTCGCGTATCTAACATCAAACCCAGTGCGGGTTCAAACCGTACTTGCCGTTCTCCGCAACACCTTTGTTATGAG
>JAITIK010000019.1 GCA_031279555.1 Treponema sp.
CAAAATCTGAATAAAGACGATTTGCTCCAATTACAGATTGTAAATGGCGAGGCGGTTTGTACATATCCGTATATGTTCAATGTTGGCTTGGGAGATGTTATTACCATCCTTTCCGGCGCCATGCCGGGTAAAATCCTGCTTGCCCATGTAAGCGGGGAAACTGATGATATTATTCCTGAATTCTTTATAGCGAAAGTAGATAGCCTTGAAACGCAGGATGCGGAATATCGTGAGGGGACAGACTTCATTATTGCGGGAACAAACCGCTTGCACTGGATCGGTGAAAACAAACCGGAGGACGGGGCGGTAATGGCAATCAATTATCAGTACCGGCCCACCTACCGTGTGGCAAAAAATATCCCGCAGTTGCGCACCAGCGAGGATCAGCGGCTGCCACGCAAAGTAATCCTCCAAAGTTTTGCGGCTTTCCAGGAATCAAAGAGGGTAAATCAAAATGGTTAAGTTTAATATATCCGTAAGCGATGACGCCCTCCGGCAGCTTCAAATGGCGTTAGCGCGGTTTGGGGAAGGCAGTATGCCGGGCGTTTCAGCGGCCATGCACGGCGCGGCGAAAGAAATCGCCGCAAGCTGGCGCGCTTTCGCGGCCGGCGGCCAACTGGACGGGGTGGAGCCGCTGAAGCGGCCAAACAGGTCGTATTTATTCGGCGTAAAGACGGAAAGGCTCGGCCCCTTTAATTATGAAATTTACAACGAAGCCAAGGCGGCGCAACGGATAGCGAAGGGGCGGCCCGTGATTGATATGAAAAAGACGCATACGAAGGGACCGCGCTCCCGCGTGTCGAATGAGGGGATTAACTATCTTATTGTTCCTATCCGCTGGGGAACTCCGCCCAAAAAGGGAGAACAAAGGGTCGGTTTCAAAAACGTTATGCCCAATTCGGTATATAACATACTAAAAAACCGGAAACGGTTTATGCCGACGATTACCACGGTGAGTTCCGATTCGCCTATGGCGAAGCAAACGCTGAACGCCCGTGGCGAAATGGTAGGAAGGGCGCAATACAGAGGCGTGGACAAAGAATCCGGCTGGGGAGACGCTCTTACGGCGGATATGGCGAAAGGCGTAACGGACGATATGATAGGGATGTCGCGAATGCTTGGCGAGGACGGAAAAGCGGCGGGGTATTTCACTTTCAGGATAATATCGTCTAAAAAACCGCGCGGCTGGGACAGGAGGCCGCACAAGAAGGCGTTTGAAGACATGTGGATTTTGAAGGAAGAACCCGCGCGGGATGTGGTGTCGGCTTTAATCAGCAAGCATCAAAGAGCCGTATCGGAATTGGTAGAAGAAGCAATAAGGAGTGATTTACATGGTATTTTACCTCAATAAAGGGCTTATCCTCGAACAGGCGATTGTACGGGCATTGAAAGATTATTTCAGCGTGTGTGGCGCTTATGATTTTTACAAAAACGTTTCGCTTAATATCACCAACAGACACCCGTTCGCCAAACTCGCGCTTGACGCGAAGAAAGGCGCGAGGTCCAACATGAGCCTTTTCCCCGCGATTATCGTCGCGACGGAAAGCGATGACAAGCCGGGAGAACTTGAAAATCTTGTCGATGTGTCCGGCGTAAAACTGACAATCGAAGACGTTACCCCCGGAGAAAACGCCGCAAGCCCTCTGGAAGAAAAAGGCTATATGATGATGACCCCCGAAAAATTGGCGGCAATCAAGGAAGCGGTAGAAACCAACGGGCGGATCTACGGCGTGTCAAGCTTTATCCGCCGCAGCGATCATATTGCCATAGAAATCTGGGCGGAGAACATCCAGCTAAAAAACGAACTCTACGAACTAATCCGGCTTTTCGTGTGCGGCTTTATGAAAGAATGGTTTGAGAAGCTGTACGAGGAGAATGATTTTTCGCTTTTCGACGACACCGTGCGCGGCCAGCGGAGCAATAACTTTAACGTTGACTTCGGGACAGACCTGTCCGGCGCGATGATAACGTTTGACGCGGATTACATGATTGAGCAAACCGTAATCGACACGGATTTAGTCGATGAAAATATAGAATTTTTGGAGGTTATTAACCATGTCAAAGGACAGGCCGGAACAAGCCGGAGCGTTGTTATCGGTGGAGGAGATGGCGCGGAATCAGGCGGGGGCGACGCCGGAGAATGACCCGCCGCCCGCTCCCCCCAGCCCCGATGAACAAAATCAGGGCGGCGAAAAAAAGTCGGAACAGAATACCCGTCAAAAAATGACGGCGGACCAGTATCTTAAACGCGCCCCGCAGGGCGCGGGTATCGGCGAACTTGTACGGTCGCTGTATAAAACAAAGATCATGAGTTTTGAGGAATGGGAAAGCACGGTAAAAGCCCTCCTCAAAAAGCAGGTGAGGTAGGAGGCGCACGATGGGTGTAGGACCAGCAGTATTTAGCTCCGCGGGACAGAGAACGGAGCATTATGTGCCGGGCGCGTATTCGCGCAGTGCGGCAATCGGCGGGCAGGGCGGCATTTCGGCAGGAAACGGCGTTATACTCGGCAAGTCAAGTATGGGCATGGCGGGCGTATTAAACGAATTCGCCTCTCCCAGGGAAGCGCGGGAGATT
>JAITIK010000133.1 GCA_031279555.1 Treponema sp.
AAAATACGGCGCAGGACGCGGAGAAAAATTCCTGCCACAGTTGCAGGGCGCGAATCGCAAAAAGGCTCTGCGCGGAGTGGCTAATATGGTTATAAAGCTTGATTTTCTGCCGTAATATATGCGCTGTATCCATAATATCACTCTTTTATTATAGCGCATATAAAAAAATAACAAGTGGATTCCGATTTTTTGGCAAGAAATCGTATGTAGTTCAAGATTCGGTTTAAAAGGCGCCATTCTCCTTTAGTCCACATGGCGGCGGACTTGTTCGCAGACGAAGCCACGCAAGGCGATATCAGCGGAACCTCGATTGGAATTAAAGCCAAAAGGATGTTCAAAGCTATTTAACAGACTTGATAATTGACCGATAGGGCATTACCCGGCAGGTTGTTATAGCATATCTTGCTTACTTTCGGAAAAGCAAACGCCGATGCCCTGTCGCGGTTCCAAACGCCAACTATGTTCGGCGAACGCGGTTCGGCGGCCTCCGCTCGGGTCGGTTTTGAAACAAGCTCGGTTGACATTATGCGCAAGAGACTATATTCTAAGCGAGGAGGATAACCGTGGAAAAAGCGAATGAAAAAGGCTTTTTTGCTGAACATGGCAAAAAAACGGCCCGAATTGTCTTCAATGCATTGCTTATAGCAGGCGCTGGAACAGGCGTGGCGCTTGTCGCTATGGGAATGGGCTTTGTAATGGCGGCGTCTGCTTTTACAATTCAGAGCAATTTGCTCTGCGCGATTGCGGCTGGCGTGACGCTGGCGCGTGAAATAGCGGGAAAGGATTCTAAAGACAAGGCGTATATTTTTTTAAAAGGAATGACATTGACTTCAATTCTCTTGACATTTGTCGTCTATGGCTTTGTGCTGAAACCGCATTTCAGCGCGACAACGCAAGGCGCGCCAAGCGGCTCGCTGTCAAACGATTTGCTGCATGTGGTTGTTCCGTTAATGACGCTCGCGGACTTTCTTGTTTTTGAAGAAAAAGGCTGCTTTAAGGCGTGGCATCCGTTTGGCTGGGCCGCGTTTCCCGTTTATTACACGGGATACACAGCCATATACAAAGCGTTCGGGGGGGTGTATGCATTTACGGAAGGCGTCCCCGCTAAATTCCCCTATTTTTTTCTGGACTATGAAACCTACGGATTAGGGAGAGTTGGAATATGGATTTTGCTGATAGCCATAGGGTTTATCGGGTTTTCGTATGCGCTGGTCGGCCTTGACAGCATACTCGCAAAAATCAAGAGGTTCAAAGCGAAATAGCGGCAAAACAGGCGCCAGAGGTTTGCAAAACAGAGAAAACACTGCTATACTAAGATCGCTTCCGTAACGAAGCGCGGTTTCTAAAGGAGCGCCGCCTCCATTGGGAAGGGAATATGGCGCAAGGGAAAATTTTCGACAAGGAAGGTATATATTCCGCTGGCTTACCGGGAGCGCCCCGCGAGAATCTTATGTTATTTTGTCAAGCAGAAACCGCCCATTCCGCCAACTTTTTTACGTTATAATAACGCGGCTTCTTTTCCAAAGCTTCGTTACTCATCCCTCGGTAATACTCCCGCCGTTTCATCAGCAGCCACGCAAGAATCGCCATCTTCCGAGCCGCCGCCACCGCGCCCTTTCTCCTGCTCATCCGCTCCGCCAGGCTGGTGAATTTGGCGGATAACGGCGCCTTCCCGCTCCTCGCCATCGCCCATACCACTTCCAGCGCGATGCCTCGTATCGGGTGGCGAAACTGATGCCCCGCTATGGAACCGCGCCGCTCCGTTTCCCCGGAGCAATCCACCCGCAGCGCAAACCTCGCGTAATTGGCCGCTTGCCCCGGTTTGCTAAACCGGCTCCCGTCCCCCCACATACGCCAGTATCACCGCCGCTATCCCGATCCCGGGTATGGACATACCGTACGGCGCCAGTTCATGCCGGCGAGCCTGTTCCGCCGCCTTCTCTTCCGCATCCTCAAGCTGCCGCTCAAACAGTTCCTGCTGTTCCTCAAGAATGCTCGCATATCCGGCAAGCGGCGGCGGCAACTCCCCGTGCCGCGCCTTCCTCCCCGTGCTATCTTGCGAGCCCTTCTTCGTTACATCTATGATCCTCACCTGGCCGTACAGCGCGTGCGGCCGGTTTACCGCCGCCGCCTGGCGGCCCGCCTCCTTCTGCAAGGCCATTGCCAGCCGGTTCCCGCAGCCGCTCACTTCATACCCGACCACATCGCTCCCCCTCAAAAGCAGCGCCAGGATGTTCTGCCCCTTCTCGTCTGTTGCAAGCCCATGCCGCTCAATCTTCGCTCCCTCAAGAATGCGCGCTTCCATCGTCCGCTTCGCCAGGTCGATACCCACATGCCGCCTTGTCATTTCCTTCTCCTTCTGATACTGTTGGAGAAATAGGGGTCTCTGATCGGGGTAAACCGAGATCCTATCCGAGGCAGCCGCGCCAAAACGCCGCTCCTCATTCTTTGCAGACGGATATTGACAAAGTATTTGACACTTACGCGCCGCTTGAAAGCCCCAAATTTACCGGCGCACCCGAAACGCCGAGACCGGATTATTCCGCGCTTGCCCAAATTGCGGACATATACTCCATCTTGCAACTGCGAGACGTTGTACTTAACACCATACTACGCGGGGCAAGGGCGGCGTATCCCGACACGCCGTTGCTGCTCCACATGCGGGCGACGGCGTCCAACCGGATTAGAGGGGTCTATGCGTAAACCCGCTTGACAATACCTTATTATTTAGAGCATATCGGCGACCTGCCGTCAATCATAGAGCAAAATCAGAAAGACACGGACTATTACGAGGTCGAAAGCGCCGATGATAGAGGAAACCCCATCTCGGTGAAAGAGACCGCAAACCAATTCAAGCGGCGCATGATTGCCCCCCGGATCGATTAAAGACTACATAGACGCCAGCGTGAGCAACGAAGCCGGCAGAGCGCAGACAGCGGAGGGCGCCAACAGTTCGGCGGCCGCCCAAGCCATGACAGCCGCGCAAACGGCGCAGGCTATGGCGGGGCAGGAGCAGGTGCGGGCGACCGGCGAGGAAGAAGATTTGCAGGCGGCGATAACCGCCGAAACGACGGCGCGGCAAAACGACACTGCCGCGGCAAACAAGCGCATTGACAGCATAGAGGGGCAAGGCGGCTATTTGCCGGCGCATGACTTCGCCGCCGATACGCCTGCAATGGAGGCGTTGCTAGAGTATTATTGCCAGACAATAGGGCCGGACGCAAGCGGCGTATTCACTTTTGACAATACGGAGCCAAAAAACAGCGCGTGGACTATGCGGGACGGCGCGACGCGCATTGTTATGAGATTTTCAATTCGACCAGCGTCCACAATACGTTTGACAATCACAAATGGATTTTAACCAACACTCCAAGCACCTCGCCGCCGGTCTTCTATTTCGCGGACGTGGGACAGGACATCGTAGGCGGCGCGGACGAAACCACCGCAGGCGTTGCGAAACTATACAACGAGACGGGGAGCAACGCGGACGAGGCGATTACGCAGTCGGCGGCGACGGTTGCGATTGAAGGGGCGAAGACCGAGGCGCGGGAGGATTTGACGAAGGCTGTCACGGGGACGCCGACGGATGAAAAAGGGTCAACTACGCTGCCGTCAACTCTGTCCGAGACTGTCTGGGCGAAACTACAGACGGCGCGGAACAACCTAAAGTCACTCTTTGCGTCATTAACCGCGCATATTAGCGACAAGTCGAACCCGCACGGCGTAACGAAGGCGCAGGCGGAGCTTGGCGACGTGGACAACACAAGCGACGCCTGCAAGCCGGTCAGCGCCGCGCAACAGGCGGCGATTGACGCGGTTGTCAACAGCCTGACAACATGGCGAAGCGTTGAAATGACCGCTGGCGAAGGAGTGACTCTCAACGCGAGTTTTGCAAAACACAACCCCGCGCTGAAGCGGTTTTGGGTGCATTTTGAGCGGCTGTATATAAAGAACCCCGCAAACGCAAAGAAAATCGTGAATTTTCAGGACTTCCCGGCCGGAGGCCTATCGAATTTTAGGAGGGGTCTTTTCTACATGATCATAAACGGCGTGCGTTGCGCTTACTCAGGCGACTGTGATACGACTGGAATTAACATGTATATTATAGGAGCGCCTCAAACAACCGCCGATACGACATACATCAGTTACGGGGACTGTTTCTACGAATGGCGATATTAATTAAAGGATAGGATATGAAGCAAGGGATACAGAGCGAGATCAAACACAAGATGATCAACAAATACGGGTGCTATTTTTTGCGCCTTGTCGAGTTGGGCGGCAGGCTGTCGGGCGCCAATTGCGAGAGCGGCATGGAGGAGATGTACTCAAAGCACACGCAAAACGGCGCGATGAAAAAGGACTGTAGCATACTTTACCCCGCGTTCATACTGGGGGACTTGACGGGCAAGCGATATTATTTTCCCCGCCCGAAGGAAAAACCAGACTGCCCGTATTACATCATAGAGAACGTGAAGCCCGGACACACGCATTTCACGCTGTTTTACGAAGGCGGAATATGGGATCCGCTTCCGCCGGAACGTCCGGCGGCGAGGCGATACAAGCCGAATTCATATCGGTTTTTTGAGGAGATGAGATGAAAAGGATTTTTATCAGCCAGCCCGCGCGGGGCAAAACAAATGAAGAGATTTTATGAGGAGCGAGACATTTTATGCGATTATACTGCTGTGCCTTTGCGGCTGTACTAGCGCCCTCCTGCTGTTGTCCCTGACGCCGCCGCCGCAGGCCAGCGGGCGGCCATTGAACAACAGCGGGCCGCACTCGCAAACATGGGAGAGGCTGTCGGCGCAATTCGAGGAGGCATTGAGGCGGCGCGAGGAGACCTTGAGAAGGCTGTCGGAGAAGCTCAAGATATCAGAGGGCAATGGCGGGCGATTGACGAGTTTGTTAGACGAGTCATTGAGGCAGAACGAAAACTTGAAGGCATACAACGAACAGATGGCGCGGCGGATGCAGGAGAGGGACGAGGACTTGGCGGCGGCGTCCGCTGAAATTGAGAAAGTAAAAAAACAACGCGATAAAGTCGCGCTCGCCATAGCGGTGGCGGCGGCGTCCGTTTGCGCGTATATAGCCATAGCAAAGAGGAGTTGATTATGGACTTTATCGGCAATTTGCCGGAACCCATTATGTGGGGCGTGCTTGCCATTGCCACGCTTGTGTTATGGGGAGTAATGACCGGAAAAATAAAATTTAGAAAGAATAAAGACGGCAGTTTCCAGCTTGGGGACGACACTCCGTTTGAGAAAACCAACGCGCGTTTCAAAGAATTGTGTTCGGAAATCGCGAAGACGAACGATAATATCAATAACAAAATTATCCCTATGATGACAAGTCTGAGTTTGTCGACGCTGAAACTCACGGTTACGGACGAGCAGTTGTCGCCGCAGGAACGGCTGTACGCATTTGACCAATACAAAAAACTAGGCGGCAACGGCTGGCTTGATATATACGTGGAAGACAACGTGAAACCTCTGCTGAAAAAAAGCCTGCCAATAAAATGGCGTCATAAGCCTTCCTTGTCGAGCGAAACCGGCCTCCAAGCGATCCTCTTCGCTTCTGTTATTGGTGGAACCCCTTCATTCCATGCCAATACGTTTATAAGATTAACGTTGCCATTCTGTCACCTATTTGTAGAAGTCGTTTATTATACTACTGTTAATTTGTTATATAACAATTAGATATATAACTATGGCAGATACCGTTCCGGCTGTGCGACGTTTTGGCGGCACGATAAAGAAACCCGCAGGGTTTCGTACCGCCCAAATGTACCGGAATGAGCGAAGCGATTGACCTAGGCAAATCGTAGCCCGAGCCGCCTACTGGCGGCGAAGCGTAGACAGCCCCGTTATGTGCGGCTGCTTTTACATTTTATATTATTCTATCCATAATTTACAATATATTTTAGTTACACTTTTCACATTATATCTATACAACAAATTCAAAGTTTTCTTGCCCCCATTTGCCAACCACCTCCCCGACATGGACGGCGGGGATGCGTGGGATCAATGCTCTTTTTTCAATTATTCACTGGGTGAAAATTCGGGGTCTGGTGCGTAGCAACTGGCCCCGTCCTGCCTTGCTCATTACCAGATACCGGCGCGGGTTGTTGCCACGTCCGTTATGCGGGAAATTTCTGATTTGCAGTCATCAATCTCCAGTCATGAATTCTTGCAATTGGGCAATTGTAGTATCATAACTGACGATAGTCGGATCCCAGCGATTGTAGTTATCTGTCGGAGTTAACAATAAATCATCAAAGCCTTTACTGCCATACCGCATATGAAAATGTAACGGCCCGGTTGAGGTACCACGTCCAGTTTCCTCTAAAAGCAAATATTTATGATCGCCTTCTTTGTCGCCCTCAAAGACATACCAGTCAAATTCTTCTTCTTCTAATCCTCCTTTTCCCCAGACATCGTTCCG
>JAITIK010000168.1 GCA_031279555.1 Treponema sp.
CCGGCTGCCGCCAAATAAGGACATCGCTTGGGCCTGAGTTTTTAATAACGTCAGCCCAATGTTTTTTACCGCCTATATATGCGGATTCGTTAGGATTCTTCGCAAAAAGCGCCATCATGCCTCCTATTTACGCGGAAAGCCCGCAGCGATGATTCGTTTGCCGTTATCGGGACGCTCCCTAAGCGTGACCAAAAAATTATAAACCCCGACTCCGTCCATAAACGGGGCAAGCCGGGCGATCATCTCCGCCGTATAGCCTTCAACTACCAGCGGATTATCCCGCGGATATGAACGCGTCTCGATCCACTGTTCGAGTTCAGCGCGTATATCATTGTGCTTTTCAAACGGCGACGCTGTCTTTGCCGCCGTTTCCGGTTTCTGTTTACATTCATTGACCAAATAATTAATAACTTTTTCCATTTATGCCGCTCCTTGCATTACAGCCAGTCTGTCTTTGAAGCCTTGAGCGTATTCCCTCGCTTCGGCCTCGACCATTTGATTTTCATAACCTTCAAAATCATATTCAGGACTTATATAATTTTCAAAGCCTTCCCTATACTCATCTCCCTTTTCGCTCGCCGGGTCCATCGCGCACTGATGCTGGTGGGCGTGCCACATTTCGTGGGCTATGGTGTCGGCGGCTTCTGCGGAATCATCAAGCATATTCGCGTTAATTTCCATAGTGTTTGTTTCCGGGTTGTATCCTCCATAAGAGCCTTCTTCCATATCATCACGAAAAACAATCTCAGGAGGATTCGTATTTCCTGTATCAGCGGCAACATAAGCGGCAAGGTCTGTCATTGCCTGTTTTTGTCCTTCCTGCGATAAATCGTTCCATGAGGATTCTTGAAAATTATTCAGTATATCGCCGCCGTTTTCTTTGTAAAACTTATTCAGGTCTTCGCCCGCGGAAGCGTCAAAGGAATTTCTAATATCATCGTTTGTAAAACCGCTATTGTACTCATTTAAAGAAGTTTCGGTATTGACAGCAAAGGGATCGCTGACCTCACCGCTTTCCAGATAGTCAGAATATGAGTAATCGCCGGTATTCAAATCACTGCCCGTGTCATTCGCAAGATCGCCCGCATAATCCGTTTCCGCGCCTGTTCCATGGTCCGATGCCGTATCACGACCGTCATCATAGTCCGAATCAAATTCAGCCATTATCAATTACCCCCAATATTTTCTAACGTTGTTTTTACTGTGGCGTCAGAAATGATTATTTTTGTTCCGTACCTGATGCGCCGGAATAAATGAAGTTCCGTACAGGCAAATAGGCGCAAATCGAACGGTTCGTCGTTCAATTCACGCTTTATGAGCGGCGCCATTTGCCGGAACACATCCTTGACAAGTTTTGAATCGGCGCCGTCCGGTTTGAAATTTTTAGCAAATATCCGCCTCGCTATTTCGCGTCCTAAAATTCTTTTGTTGTAATCGCAATCGCCGGCGCAGCGCCGGCAGTACCCACATTCGGGATACGGGCGCAGTTTGTCCCGCCGCCCGTTCCAGTAAGTTGACAGCGATTTTATTCCGTCATCGGAAAGCGTGATGTTAATATTGTTTGCAAGCCGGTAATCCTCCGTCCTGATTTCCTCAGGCTCGTCGAGTCTTCCGAAATAGAGGAACGCCTCTCCGGGTCGTAATTTTGCAAGACGCGTCTCCTGCGTGTCATTCATGTTGGAACTGTCCGCTATTATTTGCCTGTCGGACGCCTCGACCAAACGAAAGATGAGTTTTATGTCCGTTAACGCTACAACATCCGCCGTCACCTTCCGCGGCGACTGGTCGGCTATAACGACGCCTGCTCCATAGGAGCGTATTTCCGCAAGCATACGTTTTACGAGTCCCTGCGCTATCGCGCTGGGATTCGCCTCGCCCTGCCCCGCGTTTGCGTCCGCGTCAAGCAGTACGTGGGCTTCCTCCAGCAGAATCACGTTCTTTAAATTGCCGTCGCCGGCATAATTGCTGTTTACATAGGACAATATGGAAAGCAGCAGAAGCGAAATTATCAACGCCTTTTGTTCGCTGTTCTCGACAGCAGCGAGTTCTATTACGGTCGGTTTTGAGAGCAGATCTTCAATTGGAATCGAAAAGTAATTGTCAAACAGATTCACAAGGCTTTGCAGACGCACCAGTCCCGCCCGTCCTATGTTTTTCGCGTCTCCCGTATAGCCTATTGCGTCAAATGTCCGCTCAAAACATTTGATAAAGTCGGAAATATTGAATACTTGTCCCTTGTCGGCGCTCGTGTACGTATCGAGCCACCGGAAATCCGAGTAGCAGTTGTTCACCGTTTCCTCGAAAATTTTGTCGAGCGGGGTTGACATGGTTACCGCCGCCGCAAACGCAGTTTTTAGAGTCGATTTATACGTTTCGAGCTTCACGTTTTTTGGTGGAACGAACGGGTTGAACATAAAAGGCGATATAAAGTTTTTGCCCGGAGTGAATACCTGCAAATCGGGGATGCTCTGCACCATGGCCCTGTATTCGTTCTTTGCCGGTTCGATAACCAAAAATGGAATACCGTGTTCTTTCCACAAACGGTCCAGCAGGCTCACGGAGAACGTAGTTTTTCCCGAACCGGGCGTACCGACTACCAGCGTATGCTTGGTGAGGTCTTTTAGCGAAACGCCTATGGTATCGCCGCGGGACGAGGACTTCAATGTCCCTATTACTATGTCGCCGCCGCCGACCACATTATCAGCGTAAGTGCGGCTCGCCTTGCCGGATTCGTTTACGGTAAGCCCCGCGTACACGGCGCCGCCGGCTATAGGAAGCCTGAAAAATTCGGACGCTTCTTCCGCGGTAATGATGTAGGGCAGATCATAAAAGGCGCTAAGGTTTTGCCCCGTGTTCCAAACGGACGGCGGCCTGTCCGCGCCGGTAATTAACTCGTGAACCGCCCACGGAAGCGGGTAGAAATTGCCGTCTTTGTTTACAGCTTCAGGCGGAAGCGAAACGGCGCGGAATTCCCCGCCGTTATTTAACTGGGCAAGAATTCCTGCTTCTATCGCCGTGTATGCGTCCGGTCCGCCGTATACAAGAGCGTTAAACGCAAACAGCGCCGTATTCTTGTTATGCGAATAATACTTATATGTTTCTGCGTGTTTTTCCGCCAGCGTAAAACTGATATTGCCCAAACCCTGTTCCATGACGCCTTTCGACAATGCGCCGAGGGTTTGGGCATTATGATCAATCGCGTTCGCTTCTTCGGCGGACAGCGTTACCGGTATTAACTGGAATGACACGGCGCAATCGGGATACTCGATAAGCGAATTAACGAGCCGGCTCATATCGTTTTCGGTTACCGGAATCCTGTCGTATGCAAAACAGTACGGAACAACAGCGTTCCGCAACTGTTCCAATCTTTCGGTTTTTACGATGGCTCTGACCGACCGGTCATCAATTGAGCGGATGCGCGGCGCGAGTTCAGCGTAGCCTGTCTCGCGGTATTCGTATTTGCCAAAGTCAAGGGCGGCCTTACATATTCTTATGATTGGCGCGATAGTTTCTTTTATTTCCGTATCGGCGCTCCCTATAGCCCTAACGATGATGTAGAGCGAAACTGCCGCCTTGTAAGGCTGGTTGTTTACCGCCCGCGTAACAAACAGCAATTCGACAGAAACGTCTTTACAAGCGCCGGCGTTCCTGTAGTTCTGAAAAATCGCTGAGAGCAGCCGCGCCATATCCTGTTTATACGCGGAATCGATGCCGATATTCGCCGCAACACGGTTTTGGAGTATAGAAACATGCGGCACGGACGTGATTTCAACAGCGCCAAGGCCGACGCGTCCGCCGTTTGCGAGGCTGGTTATTGAAACAAACGACAACGGAAATTTCTCCCCAATATGACGCAAGAGAAACGACCGCTAAATCCATTGACTACAATGTCCTTAGCGGCCGCATTTTGCGATTGAAATTCAGGCATTATGCCGGAAACGCGCTCGCATCACCTGAAACTTCCTCGTATATGCCGCGTAGCGCCTTCTTTTGATGCTTGAATTGCTGTACCACATTAGCCGCTTGAGATTCAATTTCGGCGACATCTTTCTTGTATTTCGCCTCAATTTCAGCTTGTTGTGTGCTATATGCGTTTTTCTTTTTTGAACGGAACGAACCACAAATAATAGCTCCCACAAGAAAAGGAAGCGCTACAAGAAAGGGCGTTCCGCCCCCTCCACCAAACATAGTGATGGTAAAAATTGCACTGAAAATAATGCAGACCACAAGCCCGAATGTTAGGCACCCCGTTTTGGGAACGGTAAGAGCCGCCATTGATTTTTCCTGTGCCTGTTTTGCATCGTCAAGGGCTTTTTTACGTTCCCTATCTACCGGCAATTCTTCGATGAAAGTCTTTTCCCCGTCTCCGGTGATCCAAACCGAATATTCTTTGCCGTCATACTTGAAAACGACGCGGTACAGCCCCAAGAAGACCCGTACTACTTCGTCCTTGTCAATTCTGCTCCCGCCCATGGACAAGTCGCGGATTGTTCTGTCTTTCAGGGACTTCTCGGCTTCTTTTTTAAGTAATGTCTCCACATAGGGCTTGATATACTCGTTGAACGAGGCGGCCTGCGGGAGGTTGTAGTCGTACGTTACTACATCGTGCGGAAAATCCAACTCGTCAAAGTCAACCAGTTTAGTCGGGTCGAGAAACATATACAGTTTTTTAATCTGCGGGGCAGCCTGCCTGTTACCAGAAGCGAACACAGTTGCCGAAGCGTTTGCGTTGCCGCTCATCTGCGTCCATTCAGTATGACTTCTTGTTTCTTCCCAAGATTTTTGACCATTGTCCCTAACCACTACTTGAGACCGTTCGTTACCGGCCTCATAGGTATAGGACACGGTTCCATTGCAATAAAACAAATATGAAGGAATACAACAATGCTCTTCACGGACAACCTCGCCTTTTTCAAACACATCCAGCGGCATACCGGGTGTTTCTGCCAGCAAGGAAACAAATTTGCGGTGAAGCACCGCCGACGATGCAAGCAAAGGAAAACCGCTGTTGATGTTTTCCTTATCCGCCATTTCGGCATTTTTAACGAGACCATCTATCACACATTCGGTCTTACAAGACGGGCATTTCACACGTCCTTTTGAATTTTTTGGTATTGGCAGCGGAGCGCCGCACCCATTACAACGAAAATCTTTAACATCGCTCATAAAGAAAATCCTCCTCACATAAAAATCTTATTTTTCTCATACGCGCCAAGGCAGACGTGCCCGCCGTTTGCGAGGCTGGTTATTGAAATCATCTGCGTTTTATCCGGCATACGCCGTCATCATCTCCAATACGTTTTTTACGGATAGTCTATATAATAGACATTTCCCCGGCAGCGAAAAAACAAGCGGCAGACGCCTTTGTATACGCCGCGTACCGCGCCGTATTTTTTTACCGCCAAAATCATATATTCCGAACAGGTCGGC
>JAITIK010000178.1 GCA_031279555.1 Treponema sp.
AATTGACGCTGGAGGCGCACGGGAAAACCGGAAAATAAATCTGTCAAATCAATAAACAAAGCAAGCGGTGAAGCAAAAATTAAGAAAAACAAGGGTAGGGTAAAGCGCCAATCAAAAAACACATGGAAGAAGAAAAAGACTTGTAAGCGGATCGCCCCCTTTAAGGGGGCTTCCTCAAGCCACCGGCTATGCCGGTGGCTTTTGACTTTCTTAAAGAAAATAATATAGAATATGAATCAAATCATTATTCAATACAACGATAATAAAGAGATGGCCGAACATCACATAGAAAGGCTGTCGAATTAATGATTTTTACCAGTTCCTGCTAGAGGTGGTTTTGTACAGGCGCGGGTGTACTGCGCATGACGGGGCTGTGTATACGCGCCCCAGCGTAGTTGGGAAACATTCCCATGCCGTCGCCCCACCCACATTTGCCGGCGTATACGCCTCCGAAAAGCCCTTATCCGGGCAGCCAACCCGTTGAAAACAGCCGGGACATTAGGCTAAATGCCCTTAAAATTGGCTAAAAATGTTGAAAAATGTATTGACATTAAACAGAGAAATGATGCCGTATTAAAATGATTTATTCAAAGGAAATATTGATAAAACGGGGTCTGAAATAGCTTTGGAAGGTTATAAAGAAGATAAAATATGTTTTAATATGTTGCGGGCAAGCGTTCTCTCAATAATTCTATTCGTATGTCTTACACTATCGCTTGGATGTCTTTTTTATTTAATTTGGCATGAAAGAATTGGCGTTAACCGTGAAATCAACACAACTATACAAAGAAGAATAACGCTTGCTTTGCAGAACGTTTTTTACCCTTATTGCAGTTATTGCCGGCGCTTTCTCGTATGAATTGACACATGGTTCTTTTTATACGTTATTTGCAAAAAACAAATTTAAATCGACAAAATTTGGAATAAAACTTAAATATGGGGCTGCATACTGTATATGCGCTGAATTGATGAAAATAAAGCATTCGATTATTGCGGCGATAATGCCGGCGATAATACCTTGATTTATTCCCTGCATTTTTTCATTTATTGTTGGAAGTTTATTTTCGCTTGTATTTTGCGTGCTATTTACCGCGGCGGCCGCCGGTGATTTTCTAATTATAACGCGTTTGGCAAGAGAAAATAAAGAAGATTATATTCTTGACGTATTAGATGAAATAAATTCTGCAACTATTTATAGGAAAATAAAAACAGAGGAATAAATAAACTGGATTTATTAAGGCGTAGCCCTTTATGGTTTAATACCCCGCTCCTTGGGACGGCTACTGCGGGCGCGGGG
Organism: Treponema sp.; assembly: GCA_031279555.1. Taxonomy (GTDB): domain Bacteria; phylum Spirochaetota; class Spirochaetia; order Treponematales; family Breznakiellaceae; genus JAIRKH01. The sequence goes on from JAITIK010000178.1 coordinate 1,298, forward strand.
ATATGTTCCCCGCATACACACATATTTCAAGGAGAAATCTTCACAATACCGCAGGGCTTGCCCGGCGGTTGTTTATTATACGCTTTTTCCTTTTGAGGCGGTTGATGTTTTTTGCTTGGCTTTACCGGAATGAAGCTGTTTGGATGGCATCGGTTTATCCCAAGTCGTCCAAGAGCAACGTCAAGCCGCGCCTTTATACACCTTGAAATCATGCCCGCCGCTTTTGGCTTCTTGTACATTAATGATTTCCAGACAGTTCCGATCAATTAATGACCGGGTCTTCTGTGTGCGGCGCTTTTTCCTGGGCGGGACAAACGCTCCGCAACCCGTTTTATCGCCCCAAACGGATGTTCCGCTATTGATCGGCGGCCCCGCTCATTCTATGTCGCGCTGAACGTCGCTTCGGCCGCCGGCGCCTCGCGCCGCTCGCGGCTTTCCGTCGTACAGCGCTACGCGCATCCTTTGCGAGCCTCACGGTTGGCAAACACTCCCTTTCCCGCCGCCTTTTTATAAAAAGCAGGCGCAACGCCCATCCCACCGGACACAAGGCGATATTCCGCTCCCCATAGTACGCAACGGCTGTCTTATGCCCCATGATGACCGCTCCGCCTACGCCGCAGACGCGCAAATATCATAATCCATTCCCGCCACGACGCTGGCTCCTTACGCCGCCGGAACTCCGCAATGGTTTTGTGATCCGGAGAGAGTTTGCCAAACGGCCATAGCAATTTCAGATTCCGTCTGCATTCCGTTTTCAGCCGCCGTGACGAGCGTATCTAGTTCATAGCCGTACTCATACATTTCAATAAATTTTTGGGTTCATACATCGGCCGTCCGGTGGCATTCGGCTGCCCGCAGTTTTCCCCGCTTATAATTCCATAGGGCTTTTCCGCCGGCGACACTCCTCAGCTAAGGAAATTCACCGTCAATAAACCTTTCGCATTTTTGGCCTTCCGCGACATTTTTCAATGCGCCCGCCTTCACTGCATTCATAGCTGTACTCATTTGGGAACATTCCCGCAGTTCGCTGCGCCACATTTTTGCAACCTTGTTCGCGCTTCCTTATGAAAGCGATGCCAGCGTATACGCCGGCACAAAACCCTTATTCAGGTTGCAAAACATCATCGACCGAAGTGTCCAAACAACCGGACGCCATGATAGTGAGGCATACGCGCTTCTTCTCGTCTTCTTTCCATTTCTTGAATGGTTGTTTTTTCTTAAAAAATATGTAAAATATAATTCTATGTCAGTAAATCTTAAAATCATGCGTAATATCGGGATAATGGCTCATATTGACGCCGGAAAGACGACTACGACCGAACGCATCCTTTACTATACGGGAAAAAGCCACAAGATAGGCGAAGTCGATGACGGTGAAGCGATCATGGATTGGATGGAGCAGGAACAGCAGCGGGGCATCACCATACAGAGCGCGGCCACCACGATCTACTGGAAAGGATTTCAAATCAACATCATTGACACGCCTGGACATGTGGATTTCACCGCCGAAGTTGAGCGTTCGCTTCGGGTGTTGGATGGCGCGATTGCGATCTTTGACGCGGTGAGCGGGGTGGAGCCGCAGACCGAGACCGTGTGGCATCAGGCTGACCGCTACAAGGTGCCATGCATCGGCTATGTCAACAAGATGGACAGACCAGGCGCGGATTTTTTCCAGACGCTGGAAGCCATTAAAACCAAACTGGGAACGGACGCGACGGCGCTACAAATACCCATCGGCGCGGAACATGGTTTTGAAGGCGTCATCGATCTCATTTCCATGCGGGAAATCCGCTGGGACAGAGCGGTTGAAGGCGAAACCATGGGTTTCTCACCTATCGCTCCAGAACGCCTTGCTGACGCTGAAAAATGGCGCGAAAAACTGTTCGACGCCCTTTCTCAGGTGTCGGACAGCGTCACCGAGAAGTACCTTGCGGGCGAGGCTATCGGGGAAGAGCTTATCAAAGCTGAAATCAGGAAAGCGGTGCTGACGCGGGATTTTTTTCCGGTGTTTGCCGGAGCCTCCCGCCGGAATATGGGCGTACAGCCCCTCATTGACGCGGCGGTCGATTTTCTCCCGGCGCCTGACGAGCGCGCCCCGGCAATCGGCCATCATGTAAAAAAGAACGAAGAATTGTTTGTGCCTTGCAACCCGGACCGCCCCCAGCTTGGGCTTGTGTTCAAGATACAAAACGACAAGGAAGCGGGAAGCCTCTGTTATGTGCGCATGTATTCGGGCGTCATAAAACCCGGAGACGCGGTGTTCAATATCGGGAAGAGAAAGCGCGAACGGGTAAACCGCATTCTGCGTATGCATTCCAATAAATCGGAGCCGCTTGACAGCCTTTCCGCCGGCGACATCGGGGTCATCATCGGCATGAAGCTGGCGCAGACCGGCGACACCATAGGAAGCGAGGGCTTTCCCGTCATACTGGAGCGCATGCAGTTTCCTGAGCCGGTTATATCCGTTTCCATTGAACCGAAAACCATATCCGAACAGGACAAACTCAAGGATGCGCTTGCCCTTCTGTCAAAAGAAGACCCCACTTTTACGACCAGGGAGAACGAGGAGACCGGACAACTCATCATTTCCGGCATGGGGGAATTGCACCTTGACGTGTTGATAACCCGCCTTGTCAAAGACTACAAGGTCGCGGCGAGAGCCGGCAATCCGCAAGTGACCTACCGCGAGTCCGTGAGCGCGGTTGTTGAAAAACAGGAGCGCTTCTCCCGTGTTGTCGCCGGCAAGGAAAACGCCGCCGTCGTAACCCTCCGCGTAGAGCCGCGCCCGCGCGGAACTGGTTGCCGGTTCGCCAATGCGGTTGAAAGCAAGGACTCCAGACATATTCCCGATGAAATATTCGCCGCGGTCGAGCGGACGGTCAATGTGTCTTTTGGCGCGGGAATAACATTGGGATACCCGTGTATTGACATCGGGGTGACGCTCACGGCGCTTGAGTACTCCGAGCTTACCGGCTCCACGTTCGCCTATGAAGCCGCCGCAAGCATGTGCTTTGACGCGGCCTGCGCCGCCGCTTCGCCCATCCTTCTGGAACCCATCATGGCGGTTGACATCATTTCGCCTAAAGAATTCGTCGGCGAGGCCATGAGTCTTGTCACTCAATGCGGGGGACAGGTGTTGCATATGGAGTCCAAAGCTGGCGTCGATGAGATCAAGGCGTTGGCGCCAATGGCAAAGATGTTCGGCTTTATGACGATCCTCCGCTCCATAAGTCAGGGACGCGCCACGTTCACGATGGTATTTTCCCATTTTGAGAAGAAAAAATGACAAGTCTCCGCTCAACGCCGCATCGTATAGTTGCGCATGGTACGAATTGCTGGATTTATGTCCCGGCGAAAGGCCATGAAACCGGCGCGAGCGAGGAAACCGTCGTCTCGTACGGATCGCACGAAGCGCGGAAGCCATGTTTTCTTATTGATCCGGGCGCCCGCCCCGATGAGATCATCAGGAAGTTGGAGGAATTGAATCTGTATCCAACGCACATCCTGCTCACCCACGGACACTTTGATCATATCGGCGCGTTGCCGGATGTCGCGGCGTATTACGAAGCTCAGGGGATGCGAGCGTCTGTCGCCGTGACGATTGCCATACACGAAGCGGACGCGCTCTATCTTGGAAAGGATTCGCGTGACGCGCACCGGCGTTGCTGGTCTGTGGCCGCGGGAAGCGCGGATTATATTGAAGCGTACTGGAAACCTCAGCCCGATCCTGCGATTCTGTTGCGGGAGGGAGATCGCATCGGATCGTTGCGGACGCTGCATGTTCCCGGTCATACTCCGGGTTCCGCGGTGTTTTTTGATGAAGAGGCGCGCATCCTTTTTTCCGGGGATTGCCTGTTCAAGAACGCAATCGGGCGGGTGGATCTGCCGGGCGGAGACGTCCGGTTGATGCGGGACAGTTTGAACCGGCTGTTTGCGCTTGGCGACGATGTAGCGGTGTATCCGGGACACGGCGGGACTACGGTCATAGGCGCGGAACGCCGCTTCTACGACGGGGCTTTTCCCGGCGATCTATAAGCGGGCGTCCGCGCCGCCGCCGCTTTCCACCCCGTCTTTTTTTTTATTAACAGCGTCTAGTATTTATGTTTTTTATTTACTATACTATGAGATATATAAGCGTTCCCAAGACCGCTGTTTCGCGCGTTCTGGGGAAGCTTCATATTAAAAGTTTGTTTTGGAGGGCTTTCGTGTTACGGCAAATAACTATTGGTATGAGAATAATTGTGATTATCGCTGTTATGTCATTGGCTATAATTGGGCTTGTCATCATCCTTTTCTTTACAACCCAAAATATAAAACAAATAGGGCTTAATGACGCTGAAGAAGCCATGTTGAA
>JAITIK010000029.1 GCA_031279555.1 Treponema sp.
AAGCCTTCCCGCTCGCACGCCCTCTCTTCTCTAGGGTGTCTCACTCTATCACGCCTTCTCCTTTTTGTCAACCCCTTCCCCTCTCTTTCTTCAAAAATATTTCCCTCTCTCCTCACAAATGCGGCTTGACAAATGGCGCGTCTCTGTTAATATATCTAAATTGTCCCTCCCTTGTCAAGTCTTTTTTTATTTTTTTTAGAAAAATTTTAACATTAGAGCATTTTCCAAAACGCGAACTACGTTCGACTTGGAACAAACTTCCAGTTCGACGGGAAACGCTTTGGAAAAATCGGCTAAAAGCCCGCTTTTTCTCTCTAAATCTAAGGCAGTTTTGCCATAAAAGAATTACGCATTATGGCGGACGCTAGACATGACCCGGCCGTGCGCTTGACGGGAGATCAGGCGGCGCTCACGTATACTCGTGCAGAGAGAGTACGTTTTTTTCTTTGGGTCCGGAGAGAAGTTTGTAATTGGTTTTGCCTTTGTTCCTGGCGTTGAGTCGAACTATGTCAATGATGATGTCCGTACAGGACTTCTCCGTATCTGCGGCGAACTTATCGACAACATGAGAAAGGAGCGAATGAAAAACCATTGCGATGATAGCTATAATAAGTCCAAAAGCCGTGGTGATAAGGGCTTCGTAGATGCCGTTCGCTACGATTTGGGCGTTGACATTTTCCGCTTCCGCAATGGATTTGAACGCGCCAATCATACCGGATACGGTGCCAAGGAATCCGGTGAGCGGGGAAAGGGATCCCAGCGCCGTGAGAAAGTTAAACCCATTCTCAAGGGTGTTGATACACGTTAAGGCTTCGGCCTCCACCGCCTTTTCTATTTCGTGTTCGGAGAGATCGTGGTGGTTGACGAGGCACAGGAATATACGCGCTCCAATTCTGCGGTTTGTTAAGGAAGAAAGATAGTCTCGCGCCCCCGCCATGTTGCCAGTGACAAGGCAATCTTCGACTCGTGTTTTAAGATCGTCCAAACGCAAATTATGATAGAGAAGAAAGACGACTCGTTCAAGAGCGATTGCAATAGTCGCTATTGAAAAAAGAAGCAGGGGCCACATGAATGGTCCGCCCATTCTGAAGAGTTCTAATAACGAAAGATCGCCGTTTCCTTCCATACTATATTAGTTCCTTTGCCGGTTTCTCCATTGTAACAGAAACATATCCGCGAGGACAAGAGCTGTCATGGCTTCTACAACCGGAACAGCGCGGGGAACGATGCAAACATCGTGCCTGCCGTTGACAATGAGTTCCCGCACCGAACCGGCGCGGTCAACGGTCGTCTGTTTTTTCGATATTGAAGGCACGGGTTTGAACGCGACGCGGAATTCCAGCGGCATGCCGTCGCTTATGCCGCCGAGTACGCCACCCGCGTTGTTTGTTTTGAAGGACACGGGAGGTACGCCATCCGGCAACGCCGCCGGCAACAACGCCGAAAGTTCTGCGGGATCGCTTTGATATGGAACAGGAGCGTCGTTGAGCAGGGAACCCTGACTATCGGCGGAAGCAAAACCCGCTCCGAATTCGACGCCTTTCGCCGCGCCCACGGAAAGCATCGCCTGAGCGAGACGGGCGTCAAGTTTGTCGAACACAGGCTCGCCGAGACCGGGCGGTACGCCGCGAACCACACAGGTGACGCCGCCGCCCACGCTGTCGCCTTCAAGCCGAAGCCGTTCAATTTTTGCCAGAATCGCCTCAAGCGCCGCAGAAGATACAGGCATACGCAAAGCGTTGTTTTCCGCCTGCGCGAGGCTGAAAGACGGATCGCCAGGCGCGGGAGCGGTGACGCCGGCAATGGAAGAAGACCACGCCTGAATGACAACGCCGTATTGAGAAAGAAAAGATTTTGCGACCGCGCCTGCGGCGACCCTACCGACCGTCTCCCTGCCGGAACTGCGTCCGCCGCCGCGGTGGTCACGGATTCCGAACTTCGCTTCCCACGTCCAATCCGCATGACCGGGACGGTACACATCGCGCAAGGCGTCGTAATCCACGGAATGGTGATCTTGGTTGCGGATAATGACGGCGATAGGCGTACCCAAGGTCTTGCCCTCAAACACGCCGGAGAGTATCTCCGGCTCATCAGCTTCCCGCCGCGTTGTGGACGCAGGGGCATCGCCCGGCGCGTCGCCACCCGGCCTACGCCGCGCTAGCTCCCGCGCTATGATTGCTTTGTCGATTGGCACCCCGGCAGGACAGCCGTCTATGACGCATCCCAACGCCGCGCCATGAGACTCGCCAAAGGTGGTGACGCTGAAGAGCGTACCGATAGTGTTGCCGCTCACCGGAGCGCCTCAAGAACATCCGCCGTAATGTCACGGTCAATGGAATTATTGTCAGCCATGCCGCCCATGATGCGGGAAACTTCCGCATGTTCAAGCGGCCCACGGTAGGGGCGTTCCTCGGTGAGGGCTTGATAAATGTCGATGCACGCCATGAGCCGGGAGCCGAAATCAAGGTCTTTCGCGGCGAACCCATACGGATAGCCTGAACCGTCGAGCTTCTCGTGGTGATTGCTCGCCCATTCGGTAACATCCTCCAAACCTTTAATGCCTTCGAGCATACGCCGCGTATAAAATACATGAGGTTTCACAATGTCAAATTCTTCGGGTGTCAAAGGGGCGTCTTTATCTAATATGGCGTTTGGCGTCGCGAGTTTGCCTATATCGTGCAGATGCGCGGCCAAGATAAATTTTGTTTTGCGCTCTTCGTCAAAATTGTAGAAATCCGCCATAATCTCCGACTTCTCAGCGATACCGCGAGAATGTCTTCCGGTAAACGGCGATTTTTCATCAACAAATTTACTGAAAATACTCGCTATAGACACCAACTCCCGCAACGTCATTTCCATGTGATAATGGGGAACGCTCCGGTTAAGCTCCTCGTCTATGAATCTGTTGTCAAGAGAGAGCCAAAACGCCAGTGAATTAATCTCGTCGAAAGCTTCGCATAAATCAGGAAGAAATTGGGAGCCTTTCCATTCCGCCGCCTTTGCGCCGACTGCTTTGCGATCCGATCCCTGCGCGTACATGATTTCAACCGTATCAGCAAAATGGATAATATGCGCCAGAAGCGGGATGGATTTCCTGGACATGCCAAAATATCCGCTGCCGTCATACGCCTCGTGGTGGTACAAAATCATGCCCTCGCGGGGCTTCAAAAACGGAAAGACTTTAAGATTATTCTCGCCGACTATACAGTGCGACATGAATCGCTCCATATTTGAGGCGGCGCCGCCAGAGATTTTGCTGTAAACCGGATTGGTAATGCCATTGTCATGCAACACCGCGCCCGCGTAGAGATCGAACATGTCTTCAGCGGACAACCCAAACCGCTCTCCAAGCCGTATCGCTATAAGCGCGACGCGCTTATTATGATTGGTGACATTTGAACGAACGCTTGATTCCAAAAAATCAAGCGCCATGACAAACGCCCCCACGAATTCGTTTCTATTAAAAGTCATAATTCTCTCATTTCACTGTTTCTGCATCCGCTGCCTTTGCAATAATGCATCTATTTCTCAGCCTTTTTCATCCTACAATATACTGCCGGTCGCTCATAAAGTCAAAGAGTAGAAGCTGTTTGAGCGACTCAAACTAGCCCCTAGCAACCTGTTTCGCTTGTAGATTTTTGGGGATTTTATGCGCGAAGCGCAACAAACTGCTAGTCAGCGTCCCGTATCAGCATATCGGCGGCTTTCACCTCGGGGTGATGATACCGCTCCGAATCCGGCGTGATACGGATGTACCGGACAGCCCGCATGGGACACCAGTTGAGGCACGCCTGGCAATGTTCGCACACGGAGGAAAAAACGGGCTTGTTTTCTATTATAACAATAGCGCCCGCAGGGCAGATCCTCGCGCACAGACCGCATCCGTTGCACTGATCCGCAACTTTGTACCCCTTCACAAACAGCCTTTTCGCCGCGCGGAAAAGCGAAGAAACAAGCGCCGAAAAAGGACGGAACGTCAGAACCACGCGGCGAGTTTTCCGTTCCCCAATCATCCGCGCCATGTTTTCCGTGGCTGCTTTTTGCATGGCAAGGCGTTTTTCTTTTGTCGCAGGCGAGGGAACGCCAAATATCGTGATGTAGTTTTCCACGCAGGGGATGCCACCCGCGAAGGACAACGGCGTTTTCTTCCGCTTCAGAATACGGCTCGCTTCCGCGAGAGCGCCGCCCGGATCCGACCCGAATGTCGCCAGCGCGGCAATATACGAGGCGCGGATTTCCGCTCTCAAAAGAAATCTCCGCACCATGGACGGCGTTTGGTATGCGTACGCCGGAAACAAGACGATCACGGCGTCCGCTTCTATCGTTATGGGTTCCCGCCGCATCTCCGCGGCAATATTGAAAATCTCGCGCGGCGTAAGCAGTTCCGCGAGCCGTCTCGCGGACCACAGTGTATTGCCGGTTCCGCTGAAATAGTATATCTTCGTCATAGCCTAGCCGTTTTTCGCGGTCTGCATACACTGCGGCTTATAGACATTGAAATAAAAATCAACCTGTTCCCCGATGGCTTCCTCAATGGCGCGGGGCGAGTAGCCAGTGAGGGCGTTGATCTTTTCGTAAGAGAAATTGCAATTGTCCCCCAGCACTTTTATGGCGTAGGGCGTAAACATGAGCGTTCGCTTCGTCAAAACCGCGTACCATTCAGCGAAATACGAGAAAAATGCGACCAGAGGCAGGGGCAGGCAGATTTTTGGCGGAGGTACGCCTGCGGCGCGGGCCGCCATAGCGACTATATCTTTAACCGAAACAACATGTCCCGAAAGAATGTAGCTCTCGCCTTTCACGCCCTTTTCGGCTAGATCAACGAGGGCTTTCGCCACATCCCTCACGTCGACAAAATCATAGCATCCGTTGAGGTAAACCGGAAGCCGGCGCTCCGCCACATCAGCGACCATTTGCCCAAAATTTGAGCGCTTGAGTTCAAAGCCGCCGACAATGCCGGACGGCATACCGATAACCGCGTCCAGCTTCCGGTCACGCGCGGCGTCCAGCACCAAATTGGACGCCTGCGCCTTGGTGACGGCGTACGCCCCATGCACCGCGCCAGGATCAAAGCGCGGCATTTCCTTTAACACCGAGGTTTTGTCGTGAAAGGGCAGCGTATGCACTGTGCCGGTATACACAAGCCGCTTGACGCCGCAGTTGAGGCAGGCGTTTATCACGTTTTCCGTGCCGGTAACATTCACCGCGTACAAATCCGAGTCTATGGCGCTGGCAATGGAAACGATTCCCGCCAAATGGTAGACATAGGCGGCGCCGGAAAATGCGCCCGCCAACTCCTCCGGTTTCCGTATATCCGCAATGACAATCTCATCCGCGTATTGCCGCAGAAACGACAGCGCGATGTCATTCCGGCGGTGCGCGAGGGCGCGCACCGCGTAACCTCGTGACTTCAGTTCCGCACACAGCGCAAGACCCGTGCGCCCTGCGGCGCCGGTAACCACATGCAGGCTTCCATCATGGACGCCTCCATCAAGATGGATATTTCCAAGATGGATATTTCCATCACTCATACTACACTCCTAATCCACATATTCAATGGGAAAAACCATCCAGTCTTTTGAAAGAGCCGCGCGCGGAAACACCGTCTGAGCTTCCTTTACAAGCCGCTTCAAATCGTAATCGTTATAACGGGGGCTGTAGTGGATAAGCGCGAGGCGCTTTACATCCGCCTTTGCCGCGAGAACCGCCGCTTGCTCCGCTGTCATGTGCTTTTTTTCACGGGCGGTCTCCAGAAGCGCCTTCTCAAACATTCCCTCACAGACGAACAGATCCGAACCGGCGACTTCCCCGGCGATCTCCGGAAAGGCGAGCGTATCAGTAACAAAAGAGAATTTTCTGCCGGATCGCGCCGGCCCCAGCACATCTTCCGGCTTCACCACGGAACCGTCCGCAGCCGACGCCGGTTCGCCCCCTTGTAGTCTCGCCCACAAGGGACCCACCGGCACGCCAAGCGCCTTCGCCTTTTCAGGATAAAATTCGCCCGGGCGCTTGTCTTCTTCAAGCGTATAGCCGAAACAAAGTTTTGTGTGCCGCAACGGAAAGGCGCGGACACGGAATCCCGCTCCTTCCCACACCGTAGACGCGGCGGTTATTTCTTTTACTATGATTTCGTAATTGATGTACATATCAAGTACGCGGCGGCTTGTTTCAATATATTCCGCGATGCGGGGCGGTCCTATGATATACAGCGGATCATCGCGGTCCACCTGAGAGGAAAGCATAAGCAAGCCCGGAATGCCGGTGACATGATCCGCATGGGTATGGCTTACGAAAATGGCGGATATTTTTTTCCACCGGAGGTTGAGCTTTCGGAGGGACACCTGCGTTCCCTCGCCCCCGTCAAACAAGAACAGTTCTCCCTCGCGGCGAAGCAACACTGAGGTTAAATGGCGGTTAGGCAACGGCATCATGCCGCCACAGCCCAGAATAAAGGCTTCCATATTCATAGAGGAGACTATAGCAGAAAAGAGGGTAAAGGGCAATGGCGGGAGCGCATGGCGCACAACGCGCCTATCATGATTTACCGCTCAGATTTGAGGAAACCGCAACTGATAGATATTTTCAGGTTGTTGTACATCGAAAGGCTTAAGCCTTCGGCTATAACGGCAACGCTGAACCGGCAACCGTCCGGCATTGCGCCCGGAAACTGGAAAAAGGCGTGGGCAACGGGATATATAACCCTGCCATCGCTCCCGCAGGAAGGCGGCAGGGCTGGAATTTAAAGTATTATTATTTATAAAATCATTTTTTTTGCAAATTAATAAAGCGTCTATTGATATAGGACTATTGGCCGTATGTTTAGGATGTGCCGCCGTTAATTCACCATGTACAGGATAAAAATTAATAAGTCTAAATCCTGCAAGAATAATAGATTGATATACTGCCGCCCAGCCTTCAGGTTTTGAATGGCGAAGGCTTCGCCGTCTTGCGGATCGCGCCGGCGGAATTTTTTCATAAAAGAAGTCTGCGGCTTGCCGCCAGCGGAATCCCTATCCGGCGCGATGTACTGCGCCCCGCTCGCGGATACGGAAACCAAAAATAAAGCGAAAATGAGAAAAAAGTTATAAAAGGGTTGACAAAGATTTACGCGGCTATAAAATCGTTTGAACGCTTGAGGTCCGCGTTTCGGCTTCAAAAGCAGTTCATTGCCACCATAATGAGACATTCGCTCTTCCTCCTTGTTTAACAATGCTTATACGCCATCGTTTATTTCTGGGCAAGCGGTTTTTCACATTTTTTGCGAATTTCATCCCAGTGAGCGCGTGTAGTCGCGCCGTCGCCGTCTTCCGATGTGAGGCATTCCCCGCATCCCCGTGAATACACCCTTGATCCCTCTGCCGCTAAATTACTTCCAACTCCTGGTCCGCCGCCCTTATCTTCAGGGATCCCCGCTTCATCAGTTCCATCACGTTCCCTCTTACTCCTTCCTTTGGCCATAGTCTCCCGGCCATTGCGTCCTCCTACCGCTATTCTGCCAAAGAAGACATTATCATTGCAGTTTAACAGCCTCCGCTACCGATGCGAGGCAACCGTATATACTTTTACGCAATCATACCGTCCCGTATACCTTAAATCTAAGGCGGCTTTCTCAAAAACTGACGCCTTTAGATCGCGTTTTGGGAAAGTCTAAAAAATATAAGGCAGGGCGTCGAATTATTGAATTGATGAAAATAAAAGAGCGAGCCTCTCCCTGCGGAGCGTGCGTTGCGGCGCGCGGCGAGGC
>JAITIK010000030.1 GCA_031279555.1 Treponema sp.
GGCGTTTGAATTTGTCAAAGACGAGGATTTGCTAAAAGACCGCGCGGAGCGGGACGTGAAACTCTACGCGATCAGATGGCGGCCCAAGAAGGCGTACATTGAGCGGGAGTATGAAATCCCCGAAGAGGATTTTGACATTTTTGACATTGCGGAAAGCGCCGGGCGGGGGATGGAAGACAGAGATTCCGCGCGGCGGTTCGCATCCTGTCCTTGCGGGTGCGAAGCCCATTTCGCGACGCCTTATAGAGGGCAGTCAAAACCCATTGAACGGCTGTTCGGAACGATCATCCAGTTGTTTTCAAAGTCGCAGGATTTTTATACAGGCTCCAATGGGGAAGCCTCTGAAAGGAGCCGCCATGCCTAGCGTTTCCACGGGCAGGTTCCCGGAACCTGTTCTTGCGAAAGAGTTTCTCGAAAAGAAAATTGACGCGCCGACGGTAAAAAGGTTATTTATGAGACCAACATGAGAACCGCCTATATGCAGGCTCAATACCGGAAGCAGTTGCAGGGGGCGGAACTGCGCCCTATATGGATGTATCAGTCGCAGTTGGCGGGAAAGAACCGGAGGCGGGAACACATAGCCCTGCACGGCAAGGCGTACCGTTATGATGATCCGTTCTGGGACACATGCTACCCGCCCAACGGCTGGGGCTGCCAGTGTTATGTGACGACCAAAAGCGAAGCCGGGGCGGAACGGGACGGAATTAAAGAAAGTTGGCGATTCCACTACGGAAGCCTTGCCGGAAATTGACGAGACATGGGCTTATAACGCCGGGCGGGAGGCGTTGGCGCCGAACTTTAATAGATACAAAAATCTGCCGCAAGATACGGTAAAACAAATATACGCGAATTGCCGCAAGAGCATGGACGCGACAAAAACAACTAAAGGCGAATTCAAGAAAATCATTGAACGCGCAAACGAGGCGGATTACAAGACGCTCAATGTAAACTATGAAGTCGGCAATTTGGATGGCGGCCGTTTTGCGGCGATGCGGAAAGCCGGAGTCATGGATTCAAAAATTATGGCGGCAGACCATGACTTATGGCACGGCGCCAGCGATAAAAACGCGAGGCAGAAAATACCTGAAAGGCTGTTTGACGAGCTTTATACGACATTTCAAGAGCCTGAGCATATTTACCGGGAAAAAACACCGCTCAAGCCAACGCAGGAACAGATTTTCCATCTGGTGAAAGACACCGGGGGCGGCAAAAAAATTAAAATCATCGTCCACGTCAGGACGTTGGGGAGCGGCCAGACATCCATGCAGGCGCGAACTATGGGGCATATTGAGCATGATTATACGGGGGGCGATTATGAAAAAATATGGCGGGCGCCCGGAAGGTTCCGCCCCTTCTGCCTCCGGCTTACGCCGGGTCTGCTGCTATATCCGACATCTAGGCGGCTACTATAGCAAGTTTCGGGCATTGCGGGAAAAAAGTCAAACCCTTGATCGCCGCACAATTTTGTCAATTATTTTTTTGATTTGGCGCGAGCCTGCATGATAGATTGGTTGAGCATGGACGTTGCGCCCATGAGGGGGATTGGCATGACGCTGGCGCGGATAATGCGGATTTACGGAGACGGGAATCAGGTGATAGACAGCGAATCCGCCTCGGACAAGGCGTTGCCGCTCGCCATGACCCTGTACATCAAAGACTTGGAAAAGAAGCTGGATTTGGAGGCTGGAGGGGAAGCCGAAGAGGAAGCGGGCGCCCGGGGAGTTGGTTGTGCTTTCATGGGTTGATTTTCTGGGCGTCGTGGCGCAGATGCGCATGGCGCAGACGCGCTATTTCAAGACAAGGGACAAGAAAGACCTCGCCAAGGCGAGACTGCTTGAAAGGGCGGTCGACAAGATAAAAGCGGAGCGGGCCGCGCGGGATGCGGTGTGAACAGGGAGGTTTTAGGATGGTGAGAGGCGTTCGATTCTGGAATAACCGGGACTGTTATTATACGCAGACGAACAATCCAACGGAGGAAATCCTTCGCAAACGATCTGACGGGAACTGGCTGGTTTCCTGCGGGCCTTCGGCGGCGGTGACATGCGTCGCCGCGATGGGATTCAACGCGCGTTGCGAATGCCCGGCGATTATGTCCCCCAGAGCGAGGAAGTCCTGATGGACTTTTTCAATGATCAGCGCAATTACGCCGCGCTCAAGGCGGCGCGTCCCGACACCCCGCCTGATGTATGGCACGGAAACGAGGCGCCGCAATTTTATCCGGTCACGGTCAAGGCTGTGTTCGGCGTAAAGGCGGTTTTCGAGTGGGGCGCGGGCTTCGACAAAACAGCCGCCGAGTTGCAATCGGGCAAGGCGGCGCAGTTGCGCCTCGTGAAGCCGGGGCATTATATCGCGGCGGTGGCGTATGACGGCGAGGCCCGGGAAATCATATTCAACGATCCATGTCCCGGGCGGTTCGCGGACGGGAACGGGTTCAACCGGCGCATGGGCGAGGCGGAATTCAAGGGCAACGTGATGCCCTACCGCATCGTCTATGGGGGATGAAAGGCGGCGCGGGAAAATGTCGTGGAAGCGCTTGAATTAGCTTTAAGGTGGGTTTATTAGCCTGACTGCATTTAAAGCGAAATTAAAACGAATTAAACGGCTTGCGGAGGATTTTGGCAGGCGTGCGCGGAGGGCGGTTTATGCAAGAATTGTTGATTTTCAAGGCTGGGAAGTACCCGCAGGGGGACTGGCCTAAAGAGCGGGTCAAGAAGCTCGTGGACGCTTACGACCCTGAAAAGTTTTATGACGCGCCGCTGGTGATAGGGCATCGCTGGTACGGGACGGACGACAGCTATCAGGACGCCCACGGCTGGGTGCGGAGCCTCCGCATGGACGGCGCGGGGAAGGTCTACTCCGTCATTGCGGACGTTTCGGCTGATTTGAAAAAGAAGGTGGCGAAAAAGAAGCTCAAGTATATGTCGGTCGAGATATACGAGAACGACAAGGTGGACGAGAAACAGCCGCCCTATTTAAGGGCTGTCGCCCTTCTGGGCAGGGACGCCCGCCGTCGCGGGGGCGTCCCTGCCCGCCTATTTTTCGCTCGCTCCCGGCGGCGCGGTTTGCTTCGCCAAAGAGGAAGGGCATACAACCGTGTTCACCAGCAAGGCGGGCGCGGCGGAAATAAAATCCTTTTCCAGCGACATGGAAGAGGAATCCAATGAATTGTCGGAGGCAAACATGGAAGAATTGGAAAAACTGAAAGCGGATTTCGCCGCGCAAAACGAGCGGCTGGTCGCGCTCCAGAAAGAAAACGCCGAACTCAAGAGCGCCGGAAAGAAGGCCGAATCGGAGGCGTATTTCGGAAGGCTGCGGGACGAGGGGAAATCACCCCGGCGCAGTTCGACAACGCCGTCGGCGTTGATTGCGCCCTTGAAGGCGAGGCGCGGGAAAACTTCAGGGCGCTTTTCGCCGGAGCTTCTCCGCAGGGGGATCTTTCGGGAAGCCACGCCGCGCCGAAAAACAGGGATCCCGCGTCAAGGTCGGAAAACGCGGGGCTGGCCGCGAAAATCAGGGCGTTCCAGAAAGAGAAGCGGCTGACGCGCTGTTCGCCGAAAAGCCGGAACTTTTTGAGGAGGAGGAATCCCAGGATTAACCGGAGGCCCTATATCGACGAGGGGGCGGGGAAGCGCGGACAACAAGGTCAAAGCCCCCGGAGAAGCCGGCGCGGGAGATTTTATCGGCGTGTACCCCTGGGAGGCCAACGAAGCCAAGGAAGCGGGAGACCCGGTTGGGATCGCCCCGCGCGGCGCAGCAAAAGTGTTGGCCGGCGGAGCGGTGGCCGCCGGAAAGAAGGCGGTCCTGAAAGCCGGCGCGTCCGGCGCGTTTGTAGCCCTGCCGGATGACGAGGGCCGGTACAACACTGTCGGATTGTTCCTGGAGGGCGGCGGCGCCGGAGAGTATGTGGACATGATCGTGGAGCGCGGGAGCGTTACGATTCCCCAAGCGTGATTTTAGGAGGTTTGAATGGCGAGAAACGTCCGGCGGTATATGACGTTTGGGCGGCGCTATAAAGAAACCCGTAGGATTTCGTGCCGTCCAAATGTGCCGGAATGAGCCGTGGGAAGGAGCGTAGCGACTGACCTAGGCGAATGGAGGCCGAGCCGCCAAACGGCGGCGAAGCATATACAGACCTATTAAACGCCGTTTTTTCTGCTACGTTAACCGCCTCCACACGGCGACGGGTTATTTATAGTATAGTCATTATTTTTCCTTGATGTATTCCAAAAACCTTTCACGAAAATTTCCTGTTTCAACAAAAGCGGAAAATGAAACATATTGACCAGTTTTTGCCGATTTTACCCTGTTCTGACAATCGGTTATTAAAAAACTATAACCATCCCGAATTCTGTCACGCAAGTGTTTTGCGGCTACCAATAGTTCTTCACGAGACATTGCCTCCAATGATGCGTCCTCATAATCCATTTTTTCTCCTTGCTAATACTCAATATCATCCAAAACCACAGAATCCATATCCATATAGGCGTTTTTTGTCGCCGTGTAGTATATGGCCACCTTTTGGTTGCGAGTCATCGGGCTAAACCGCCGGGTTACTTCCATAGACATAGTTGTATTGCCGTCTAAACTTTCGAAATAATAGGTAGTCCCCGACTGCATAGAGAACTGTACGGCGGATTTATACTGTCTGACAGCCCCGTTTTTAACCTGTTTGATACTTAATTCATAATCAAAGGGGTCAATTGCCTGATAGTTAGATCTGTCAATATTTTGTGCAAATATTGGCAGACAGCCGACAAAGAAAATCGTTAAAAATACAACTGTCTTTTTCATTTTTATCCTCCATTGGTAAAATTTTATTGTTTTGCGGCGGCACGGATGCCGCCGTTACCATTATTCTAAAAATTTCAAAAAATATAGCGCATAACGTTCCGGCTGTTGGCAACTCTGGAGCGGCACTATACAGAATCCTCTGAACGTAAGCGGCGGGGTTCGTGCCACATGCCGGAACAACGGCAGGTGAATGTTCCCTCGCGTA
>JAITIK010000037.1 GCA_031279555.1 Treponema sp.
GTCCAGACAACTCCGGATGCTGGTGCAGTTCATGACGCAGCGTTACAGCCAAAGCCAAATGTTCTTTATCCATATCGCTCCCCTTTTCAATGATATGCAAACTTATTGTATATATATTCACTGAAATTACAAGATCGCACGGCGCGCCGCAGGCGCATTTTTATCCGGTTTTACGGACAAAAACCAGATTTTTCGGATCTCCATTGGCCGCGCCTTCAATCTCGTAGGTTTTTAAGAAGTCAGCTTTGTTATGATTGAAAACTTCTTGACATTTATGTTGTACATAACCATACCTAAATCTTTAGGCAAGAACCTCTTTTTATCGCGCGCCAAATTCTTTTTTGTCTTGCGACAATGGTTTTTACAGCGCAAGAAAGACGTGGTTTAATTCGACTATGGCGACAGCGGAAAGACCGCGTATTTCGCGGTCATAATAGAGAACGGCGGCAAGCAGGGTCAGCCGGGTCCGTTGACCTCCGCGCTTATTCCATAAGAGTTTTTTACCGTGCGGCACGCTCTGCGAGTGGTGGGAAGCGGCGGGAACTGACGGGCGCGTGTCCTTCAAAAGGAATTATGCGAATGAAAGCGGGAGCGTATGCCAAGGGCGTAGCCCCCGCTAAAAATTATTGGAAGGTGTGAAAATGAAAAAGACGGTTTTTGTGGCAGCGGGTTTCGATCAAAAGGCGGATGATAATGCATCTCTGAATCGATTTTCCCTCGAAATAGTCAAAAGTTATAAAAAAGCGGACATTTGTGGCTATAGACACCCAATACGCCTTGAAATCATGTCCGCCGCCTGGCTTTCTGTACGCCGATAATGTGCGGGCTGTTTCGCTTAATGGCGGCCCGCGCCTTCAACACGCGCCGTTTTTTCCCCCCGAACAACACTTTTTTTGACCCTTTTTAGGACGGCGCATATTCATCGACATAATATCCACGATGTTCTTTTGAACAAGACCTTCGCAATGTTCCCAAAGCCAGGGTTCTGTAGAACGCCGCCAGCCCATTCTCGTTCAGGTCAAATGTCTTCATCGCCCGGTCCCGGTATGGTCTGAAAGAAACAAATGCGGCTTCCGGCTGTTAATCGGGGTGTCGGGATCGTTGTCGCCCCAGTCAGCTTAACAATAGACTGTTGTTCTTCCGAACACCTGTAGTATACCGGATAGCCGCATGTTTTTATCATAGCTCCGGGGTGGTTTATATCCGCGAAACATGCTACTATAAGCCATGACGATCATTGACGGCAAAATGACAGCGCGGCAGGTGCGTGAAGACGCGAAAAAGCGGACGGAAAAGTTGCGGGCGAAGGGCATTGTTCCCTGTCTGGCGGTGATTCTGGCGGGTGAAGACCCGGCCAGTGTGTCCTACGTTACAGCCAAGGAGAAGGCGCTCGCTGAAGCGGGCATGGCAAGCAGGGACATCCGTTTGAGTGCGGATACATCCGAGTCGGAACTGCTTTCCCTCATTGAGGCTTTGAATGAGGATGCCGCGGTTCACGGAATTTTGGCGCAACTTCCTCTGCCAAAGCATGTGCGGGAAGATCGGGTGATTGACGCCATTTCCCCTCAAAAAGATGTTGACGGCTTTCATCCGGTTTCCGTGGGAAATATGGTTCTAGGTAGGGATGGATTCCTGCCGTGTACGCCAAACGGCGTCATGCGGCTTTTACAAACGCTCAATATTCCACTAAATGGCGTCCACGCGGTTATCGTGGGGCGGTCGAACCTTGTTGGCAGACCCCTGTCCATTCTGTTGACCCGTAAAGACATCAACGCGACGGTGACGCTCTGCCACACTGGCACAAAGGATCTGGCGCATCACACGAGGCAGGCGGACATCCTGATCGCCGCGGCCGGAAAAGCGGGTTTGATCACCGGCGATATGGTGAAAGAAGGCGCGGTTGTCATTGATGTGGGAGTGAACAGAGTGAGCGACGCTTCGGCAAAGAAAGGATACCGTTTGCGCGGGGACGTGGATTTTGAGGCGGTTTCCCAAAAGGCGGCGTTTATCACGCCGGTGCCGGGCGGAGTAGGCCCCATGACCATCGCGATGCTTTTGCAGAATGTGGCGGCCGCAGCGGAGAAGACGCTTGATGCTTGATGTGCAGAATCAAGCCGATACGCGGGAGATTCCTCTATCCAAGGTCGGCGTCAAGGGTCTTGAATACCCTATCCGTGTGCTTGACAAGAAAAACAAGGCGCAATATACGTCCGCGACGGTCGATCTCTTTGCAAACCTGCCGAAACATTTCAAGGGAACCCATATGAGCAGGTTCATCGAAATTTTTCACCGGTACCGCAATGATCTCACGATGCCCATGTTTTTGAACATGCTCGCCGATGTCCGCGGAGACTTGGATGCGGAAGCGAGTTTCGGCGTTGTGAATTTTCCGTATTTTCTTGAAAAAACCGCGCCTGTTTCCGCGCTTCCGGGCATGATGAGTTACCGGTGCAGCTATCAGGGGAATGTCAACGCGCATGGCAGGCATTTCACCGTGTCGATTTCCGTACCGGTCGCCACTGTGTGTCCGTGTTCAAAAGCCATAAGCGAGCGCGGGGCGCATAACCAGCGGGGAATCGTGAAAGTCGTACTGGAATTGGGGCCTTTTTTCTGGATAGAAGACGTCATTGACATTGTGGAAAAAGCCGCTTCGAGTCCGGTCTATTCGCTCTTGAAACGTGAAGATGAGAAATTTATCACCGAGCGCGCCTACGACAACCCGAAATTTGTTGAAGACGTGGTGAGAGATGTATACATAAGCATACGGGACACCAAGAAATTTCCCCGTTTTTCCGTTGAAGCTGAAAATTTTGAGAGCATTCACAACCATAGCGCGTTTGCCCGCGCCGAATACGCCGGATGACGCACCGCGCTTTCGCCTGTTTTTACGGCTTCATTTGAAAGTACCGCGTGAGAAGGCGTTGACTATCCGCCCAAACTTCCCTACAATACGAACATGCAGAAACGCATCTTTTCTCTTACAAACAAAAAGATAACGCCCGTTCTCTGGTGGCTCTCCTCCATCGCGCTGGGCGTTGTCCTGATGGTGACGCCGGTTTCTTATGCGGATGCGCAGGGAAGTCAAAGCCAAAGACAGTACGGCTCAATAATACAACAGATACTTGAATTTATTCAAAATCATTATGTTGATGAGGTTGATCCCAGGACGCTTTACGAAGGCGCCATGAACGGAATGTTCAACGCGCTCGGGGATCCGCATTCGAACTTTTTGTCCGTGCGGGATATGCTGGATTTAAGCGACACGACTTCGGGCAACTTTGGGGGCGTTGGTTTGTATATTTCAAAACCAGTTGAGGCGAAAGACGGAAATCCCCCGTATGTTGAAGTGGCCGCTCCTATGGAAGACACGCCCGGCTGGCGCGCGGGAATCAACGCCGGAGACCTCATTATCAAAATTGACGGCGAATCGACCGATGAGCTTAGCATGGACGAGGTGCTTGAGCGGCTGCGCGGCAAACCCGGCACCGATGTTACGGTGCTTATCCGGCGGGGGGTGAACATCGAATTTCCGGTGACGATTACAAGAGCCGTTATTGAAGTGCCAACCGCAAAATACGCCATGATAGGCGATACGGGCTACCTCAAGCTCCTTACGTTCACCCCCATGACCAGCGAGCGGGCGAAAGAGGCGCTGGCATATTTCCGGGCGCATAATTGCAAGGCGCTGATCCTTGATTTGCGGAATAATTACGGCGGACTGCTCAACGCGGCTATTGACGTCTGCGATCTGTTTCTGGATGGCGGCGTTGTGGTCAGCACCAAGTCCCGAATACCCAGGGAAAACCGCATCTTTTACGCTCAAAAGAACGCTGTGGTTCCCTTTGATATGCCGGTGCTTGTACTTATCAATAACGCATCAGCCTCAGCGTCAGAGATCGTCGCGGGCGCGTTGAAGGACAGGGGCAGGGCGTATCTTGTGGGGGGGAAATCGTATGGAAAAGGTTCGGTGCAGCAGGTCTTCCCGATACAAGGCGGCGGGGACGGGTACAAAATCACGGTCGCGCGGTATTACACCCCAAGCGATGTGAATATCGACAAAATCGGCATCCCGCCCGACAGGGAGGTGAAAGGTCCCGAATTCACCGAGGAGGACGCGCCAAACCTCAAGGCGCTTGTCGAGGCGAACGAGATTCCAACATATGTAAAGGAGCATCCGAATCTTTCATTTGCGGAAATAAACGTTTATGCGGCGCAGTTAAGCGCGAAATACGCCCTTGACGCGGAACTGTTGCGCATCCTCATCAGAAACGAGCAGAATCGTATGACGGTTGCGCCGGTGTACGACATTGACTACGATGTTCAGTTGCAGGAAGCGGTGAATATCCTCAATGAAGGCTCGTATAAACAACTGATGCAGGGTACAAAGACCCTTAGACAACTGCAAGACGAGGCTGAAGCGGAAGAACTGCCGGCAGCCTCATGAAACAATTCCTTCTGCCGCATCCGACCGACGCTCATGGGGTGGTGCGCTTGACCGGCGATGATTATCGCTACCTTGCAAGGGTCAGGCGCTTAAGCGAGGGCGATGTATTCACGGCGCGTTTGCCGGATGGAACCGAAACCCGGGCGCTGGTGCAAGCCGTGTCCAGTGATGCCATTGTCTGTGAATGTCTCGCGCCTGCCGAGCAAATGGCAGGCGCGCTTCTGCCGCCCATACTCCTTTTTCAGGCGTTGCCCAAGGGCGCCAAGATAGACCAAATCGTCCGGCAGGCGGCGGAAGGCGGAGTTGCGGAGATTATTCCCTTTGTTTCCACGTACACCATGCCGAAATTAAAAAAAGCGGAAGGAACAGCCGGAAAAATCAACCGGTGGAAGCGAATCGTTAAAGAGGCGCGTCAGCAAAGCGGTTCTGTTGTTGAGACCTGCGTTAGAGAGGCATGCACGCTTGACGCTGTTTTTTCCTATTGGGAAGCCGTTACAATACGGTATAAAAACCCAACGGGCGTCCTGCTTCATCAGGAGCCGTTCGCGGTGAACAGCAGCTTTCACCATTGCCTTGCGGGAAACCCTGATTGCGCCGCCGCGGTTGTGGGGCCAGAAGGAGGATTTTCCCCAGAAGAAGCGGAACGGTTCGTACGGGCGGGGTTCAAGCCCCTTGTCATAGGGGCTAATGTGCTGAGAACTGAAACTGCGGCCGTATATGCGGTGGCCGCAATTCGTATTTTACTTTTGGAGAGTGCGGAATGGATGTTGAAAACTCTATAGAGCAGGCGAAGGAACGGATAAACCTGTTGAATGTGCCGATAGATATTGTTAAAAAAGAAAATCTGCCTATTGTTATCGGTGACTTGTTGGGAAGCGGAGAAGCCAAACACATCGTGCTGCTGTCCCTGTGGGATTTGCTTCGGGCGAGGCGGAACAACGAATACCGTTCATATGTGCTTAACGCGGATGTGATTATTCCCATATCGAAAAGTTTAACCGGCGGTTCGCGTTTCTTGCTTGGCAAGGAACCGATTCGGTACATGCCGTTTGATTTTATTATCGCGCTTCTTTCCATACTTGAGCTTCGGGAACAGTCGGTGTACTTTATGGGCGGCAAGAAAAAAATCCTTGAAAAAGCCGAGAAAAATGTCAAGCACACCTTTCCGCGCCTGCAAATTGTGGGACGCTGTTCCGGACGTTTCAAAAAAAACAGAGAATATGCTATTCTCAAAGCCATATGGAAAGCCGCTCCATCCCTTGTGCTTGTCGGCAAGGGCGTTCAGGGGGAGGAATTGTGGATACAGCGCAATAGCGACAAACTGAGAACCGGCATCCAACTCTGGTGCAGCGATATGTACGAAGTTTTTGCGAACAAGAAACGCCATCCGGCAGAATATACGTTTAAACACGGTCTTGAGTGGATTGGATTTTGTTTAAAAAACCCGGCGCGTTTATTGCGGCTGTTTCCGTACGTTTACTATATGCTTCTTCTGTTGCGCTATAAATTTTTTAAAAGCAAAAAAAATGTTCCGGCAAAGGAAGAGTAAAAGCTGGCGTTATGTATAAACCGTATATGCAACCCGTAACAATGGCTGCGCCTGACATCGTTGTACCTGAACCACACGTTTCCTTATGGGCGAGATTGCTGTGCCGTCTGGCCGGACGCCTATATCTGCGCCAATTCATTGGCGGCGCGAAGGCCGAAGCGCAAGAGGAAGGGCATTTGATTGAAAGTTTTACCCGCGCCTTCAAAAACGAAAGCCGGTGTATCGCCGCCTTTCTGCACCCAAACGGCGCGGAGCCGCAAATACTGGAGTGGTTCACCCTCTCTCGCCTCAAGGCGCTTGCTAGAAAAGCGGACGCCGTATGCGCGATTCCACCCCACCTTAGGTTTGTGCATGGATACGAAGTCTTGCGCTGGGGCGGGGCGCTCGCCCGGTTTATCCTCCCACGAATCGGCGCCATGCCCGTGTACCACGCGAAATTCGACTCGCGCAGTATGGAATGTATCTACAAAGCTTTAATGGACGGACAGTATCCAGTGGCCATCGCTCCGGAAGGACAAGTTTCTTACTTTTCAGACCGGACGCCCCATCTGGAACAGGGGTCGGTGCGCATAGGTTTCACTGTGGCGGAACGGCTTGAAAAAAGCGGCAGGCTGTGTCCGGTTGAGGTGTTGCCAATTTCGGTGCAGTATTGTTTTAACGAGAGCGCCAAGAAAGCGATGGAAAAACTGTTGCGGCGCGTTGAGCGATGCGTCGGGGTGGAACGCCGCGAAGACCGGGGGGGGGGGGGGGGTACCGGCCAAAGAAAGGCTTGAAGAAAGGCTGCTCCTGTGCAGGGATATCATTCTCGAAAAAAACGAAGAGCGTTATGGCATAAAAGCCGGCGAGAGAGCGGAGAATTTTGCCGAGCGAGTTGACGTTCTTATAGAAAAATGTTTGGAACGAGCCGAAAAGACGCTTGGCGTAATGAAGCGGGGCGACGTTTTTGCCAGACTGTACTATCTGCGGCAAATATGTTGGGATCGCATCTTCATTGCGGGGAGAGCGTCGCTGGATGACATGCCTCAGCTTGACCGTTCAATAGCGGATCTCAACGCGGGAGAAGCGTGGCATGCGAGCCGTCATCTTGAAATAGTCGACTTTGTGTGGTATCTCCGCTATGCGCAGGCGCCTGTAGTGGAGAGTCCGCTGTATCAGCAAATTGAATATATACAGAACCTGTGGGACTTTGCGAACCGCACTATGGGCGGCGTTTTCGGAATAAGAAAGCTCATTCATCCGTACAAGGTGATTGTCAAAACGGCTTCCCCCATCAATCTGAGCGGACATCTTGACGCCTATCATCGTGATAGAAAAGAAACCGTAAAAAAAGTGATGGCTGAACTGGAGAAAAAATTTGTTGAACTGGCAAGCGGAAGAGAGGAAGCGGAGTAAGAACAGATGATTCGTTATATGAAAGCGTCGAGACTGTCCGCATTGTTGTGTATATTTATATTCTTGTCGTGTTCAAAATTGAATTCATCTTCAACAAAACCTGTTATCGCGGTGAGCATTTTGCCGCAGGCGTGGTTTGTGGAGCAGATTGCGCGGGGATCCGGCGCCGCCTTTGAGATACTGACGCTTGCGGGTCCCGGTCAGAATCCCCATACCTTTGAGCCGAGTCCGAAACAGTTGGAAGCGTTGGCGCGGGCTAAAGTCTGGACGCTTTCCGGCTCCGAATTCGAGATAAGCCTGCGTCCGAAAGTGGAAAAACTCTTCAAAAACCTTGTTATTGTTGACGGCACTCAAGGGGTGCGCTTCAGGACGCTTGAACCCGGCGTTGCCGGCGAGGATGGCGGCATTGACAGGCATTCATGGCTTGGGAGGGAACCCGCGAAAATACTGGCGGCGCATATCAGGGATCAGTTCTCCCTGTTTGACAAAGATAACGCGGAACTGTATGAACGGAATTACCAAGAGCTTGTCGCAAAAATCGACGCGGAATTCGAGTCTTTGCGGCTGGAACTTGCGCCGTTGAGCGGGAAGCCGGTGTTTGTGTACCACCCCGCTTTCGGTTATTTTCTTGATGAATTCAACATCAGGCAGGAGGCGGTGGAAACCGGCGGCAAGGAGCCTGGTCCGCGGGCGCTCAACGCGCTCATTGAAAAAGCCGGACGGGAAAAGCCCGCCGCTATTTTTGTCCAAGCCCAATTTCCCTCCGCGACCGCGAAAACAGTGGCGGATGCGACCGGGTCGGATGTCGTCGCGCTTGATCCTCTTTCCCGCGACTGGCTTGAAAATATCAGGGTGATGGGAGAAGCGCTGAAAAGGAGCGCGGGCCTCTATGATACATCACTCAAGTAAAGACATTGTTCTGCGTTTTGACAACGTCTCCTTTTCCTACGGTGAAACGAAGGCGCTGGACGCGGCGAGCTTTCATGTACATCAGGGGGAGTTCATCGCGCTTGTCGGCGCCAACGGAGCGGGCAAGACCACCACGCTTAAACTGATACTGGGACTTGAGCGTCCGGAAAGTGGAAGCGTTTTCCTTTTCGGCGAAACCGGCGGAAAAGAGCGCGGAAACACGCCGCGTATAGACAAGGCCGGCTATGTACCCCAGCAAGCGGCGTATGACAAGGCGTTTCCCGTGAGTGTTGAAGGCGTAGTCAGAATGGGGCGGTTGCGTTCCCTTTCACGGAAGTTCACTGCCGAGGATAGAAACGCAATAACGGAAGCGCTCGAACAGGTGGGGCTTCGCCATGTGGCGAAACGGCCATACAACGCGCTATCAGGCGGCGAACGGCGGCGGGTATTGCTTGCTCGCGCGCTTGCCTCAAAACCGCCGCTACTGATTTTGGATGAACCTACGGCCAACATGGACGCGGAAAGCGAAGAGCGGCTTTTTCATACGCTCGGCGCGCTCAAGGGGAGCGCTACGATCCTCATCGTTACGCATGATCGTGATTTTGTGTCGTCTCTGGTCGACAGGGCGTTGTGCATTGAGAAAGGCAAGATCGTTCAACATGAACTCGGCGCGGTGGATCAGGAAAATCTGCACGTCCTGCATAAAGAAAGCATACCGGGGGACGCCTGCCTGTGACTTCGTTTTTTTCCGTTTTTTTCAATCCTGAATTTCCTTTTATCAGAAACGCCTTTTTCGCCGGGCTTTTGTCTTCCATCTTGTTCGGCGTGATAGGTTCTCTTGTAACGGCGCGGCGCATCGCAAGCCTTGCGGGCGCGGTTTCTCACGCTGTGCTGGGCGGCATAGGCATGGCGCTGTTCCTTTCCGCCGCAAACATAATCCCGAATTTTCCACCCCTGCTGGGAGCGCTGATCTTCGCGGCGTTGTCCGCCTGCATCATCGGCTTTGTTTCGCTCAAGGCGAAACAGCGGGAAGACACGGTTATCAACGCGATATGGGCTATCGGCATGAGCGTTGGCGTGGTCTTCATGGCAAAAACTCCGGGTTATACGGATCCTTCAACCTATCTTTTCGGCAACATCCTGCTTATCTCGATCCGCGATCTGTTGTTCCTTGCGGTATTGGACTGCATTGTCATCGCGCTTGCATGGCGGTTCTATCCGCAAATCGAAGCGTCGTCTTTTGACGAAGAATTCGCCCGCGTCCGCCGTGTTCCTGTAACCGCCGTGTTCCTGATATTGCTTCTCATCACGGCGACAGCCATTGTGTTGCTCCAGAGTTTTGTCGGCGTGGTCATGGTTATAGCCATGCTTACCTTGCCCGCCGGCACAGCGTCTTTTGTTAAAAGCGTAAAAAGTCTCTCTGCGATGATGCTGGCAAGCTGCGTTTTTTCAGCGCTTTTTTCCGTGGTTGGGCTTGTTCTCGGCTGGATGTTTGACCTGCCGGTAGGCGCGGTGACGGTAATCACAGCGGGAGCGGTTTTTCTCATCGCTTCGGCGGTACGGGCAAGACGGTAAGGTTATGTGGGGAGCGCTATATTGGAGGGCGAGGAATGGCTTTTAATATTCGCGCTTTTAGCGATGGTATGAAACGCGATGTTTATGAGGATGCAACCGGACAAAATCGGGAAAAATGCCCCTGCGGAGATGACTTGGAACCGCAGTAAATCAAAAAAAAAGGAGCGGTTATGGATGTTGTATATCTTTTTTATGAAACAGACCAATACGCACATACAAGCATGAGAATTCCGTTCTACGGTTATGACAAGCCCCTGTTTATGCGGCTTGTTAAGAATGGCGGATATTGGGACGCTCCGCGCCGCCAATTTATTCTGCCGCATTTGCAAAATCCAGCGCTAAACCGTATTTTTACCGGCGTTTATGTAACAGTAAAAGAACCATCTGGACTCATCTCGGCGCATGGTTTTTTTGAAACTCCTTGTCCGCGAAAGACCGCCGTATCCGCCGCCCCAGGCGACACCGCGCCTGATAATGCGCCCGTTACATCAAAAGAAAATTTCTTTTCGGAGGAATGGCGCAAAAAACTGAACGAAGCGCTCCATTTGAGAAAATACAGCCAAAAAACAAGAAAAATGTATCTTCATTACAATACGGAATTCTGCGGCGCGGCGCAAAAACCGCCTCACGCCGTTACCTCAGGCGATGTAAGGCGTTATATCGCGTCTCTTGATGAAAAATTCGAACGCTCTGCGGCGACGATGAATCTTGCAATAAGCGCCCTTAAATTTTTTTATAACGAAGTTATGCATAACTCTATTGTGCGGGAACCTTCCCGCCCCCGTCAGGATAAACGGCTCCCTCTTGTATTGTCAAAAAAGGAAATACAAAGCCTTCTGTCCGCCGAAACCAACCCAAAACACAAACTGCTGCTTATGCTCTGCTATTCCTGCGGACTGAGAGTCAGCGAAGCCGTCGCTCTCAAAATTGAAGATATTGATTTTACGCGCCGTACCGCGCTTATACGCATGGGCAAAGGACGCAAAGACAGGTACACCATGCTGGGCGAAATCGCCGCGGAGCATTTATCGCGTTACCGTACTTTTTTTCATATAGATCACTGGATTTTCCCGGGACAAAATGCGGATGAACACCTCTCCATCCGTTCCGCCGAACGTATTTTTGAGCAAGCCCTCCGTAGCGCCGGCATCGAGAAAAAAGTCTCCATTCACAGCCTCCGCCACTCATTCGCCACACATCTTTTGGAAAGCGGCGTTGACATCCGCTACATCAAGGACTTGCTCGGCCACGCATCCATCCGCACCACCGAACGCTATACCCATGTCGCCCGCCGCAGCGCCCTCAAAATCCCAAGTCCTCTTGATATGGATACAGATTGAGGTTATCATGTACATTATCCGCCATTGTTGGCGGATATAGGGAGTTATATGCAATGCGCCCTAAAATATATGAAAATTATGGAAATGATCAAAAAAAAGAAGGAGAAAGGGCGGAGAGCGGCTTCGCCGCCCACCGCCCTACTGTTGATTATAAAAGACATATTTTTAATTATTTACTTTCTCTAATTGTTTTTGTATTCTATCTACGACTTTATTTACATCTTTTTTTATGTTGGACTCCCAAAACCTAAGAACTATCCATCCATCCTTTCTTAATGTTTTATTTACAAGTTTATCCCGTTCCCGATTTTTTTTTATTTTTTTCTCCCAATATTCCACATTCGTTGCAGGCATAATAAATCTTTGTGGATTATAATGCCAAAAATCAGAATCAATAAATACAATTATTTTTTTACGCCTAAATACAATATCAGGCTTTCCAAACATTTTATCAACATGTTTTGCAAAATATATTTTTCGTTTTTTTAGTTCATTCATTACCAATAATTCCGGTACGGTATTTTTTGACCGGATGTTCTGCATATTTTTTCGGCGGTCTTCCTTGCTTAAATCATCCATGATACATTAAACAGAGAAATCCATATAATACTCATCGCCTATTTTATAAAACTCTACATTCTCTCGTCCGTATCGTTTTAAATCTTGCCGTGTTACAAAAGCGCCATTCGCCAGTCCAAGTCTATTTCTAAAATACTCTCCTAGAAAACTGTTATTCTGTGGAGTATGAATAGTCTGTCCTTCTTCGCTTTTCTCGGCACGACGGCACAAGAACGATTTATTATCGTCAGTAACGACATTAAAACATTGCGGTGCAACGGGGAAGAAATCACTTTTGTAAACACTGGGAGGCAGTTGAATATATGCCTGATTTGGTTCACGTTTATAATTATCTCGGTGCCCCCAGTTTAGCCCGGCGTGATTTTGAACTTCTCCAGTCTTTGTACTGTACAAAGGCACTCTAACATGTTCAATTTTTGTATCTGTATCAGCGGTCTCAATTTGCTGATCTTCATGAATATGACGCCGATAATAGTTAGCATCGTTATGAATAGTAATTAATGATTCTGCTTCGGGTAAATTGCAAAAAATTGAGTCCCTATCAATCAGCAGCAAATAATCAAGTAGATTTTCATCGTGTACTTCTGCCAGTAATTCACGTTGATGATAAAAAGCATTTTGAGTATAATTGGCAGAACCAATAAATGCCTTATATAATTGTTTACCCTTATACCAAATATACAATTTACCATGAATTGACGGAGCCTTGTAAATATAACTGCAAGAAAAACGATTTTTAAAATCATCTACTTGAGAATTGACAATACTTTGAAAACCATTATGATTACTTAGAGATAAGCCGTCTGATGGACACATTCCTACAAGAAGTGAAATATGAGCGTTTAATTTTTTCTCATGCAAATCACCCAAATGGTCAGAAGCCATTGTAGAGGTAGCATAACCGGAAAGGATTTTAAGGCTGTCCGCCCCTTCCACGCATGGCTTTATTAAGACTTCATTATAAAGATCTGTGTAAATCATAAAGCTATATACTCCGCTTCCTTTTCAAAAATATATAACTGCTCTGGATCAAGCGCATTGTATGGATCAATATGTTCTGGTTGCAAGAGAGGGGCAAAAGAATAACCATCTGAGGGATACTCAATACCCGCAAATGTATTTAGAACGGCTTCAAATATTATCCGCACGCCGTCAACGGGAACAGCCATTCCTATTTGTCTGCGGACACTTTCTTTTGATCCAATAAATTCAAAATAATCAGGAAAAGTTTGCAGCCGCGCCCGCTCCCTGTTTGTTAAAGCCCGGTTTTCTCTCCAATGATATACATGGGTGCCGCCTCCGCCCGATCCGGTAATGGTATAGGCCGGTTTATTGGGATCAAGCCGCCGATATATTTGGCTTATTTTTACACCTGTAATATTTAACTGTAATTTAGGCGGTATATCAGCCGTGAATGCGTTCTCACCTGGCTTGATAAATGCCAAACGTTTAATCACATCTTCCGACTGCTTTGTTAATTCATTATTAGGTGCCTCTTTTTTTATCGGCGGATTTTCAATAGCCTCTTTACATGACCGCCATTTTCCCTCATAAGGCTTTGTTGACGGGACTTTATAAATCACATCTTGATCTTTGCGTATGCCAATAATTATTATCCGGTGCCTGGACTGAGGAACGCCGTATTCCTCAAATTTATATAAATGCGGATAAACCGAATAGCCCTCATCGTACATTTCTTTAAGTATCTTTGAAAACGCTTTGCCGTCATTAGCATTGCGGAGGCCGCCGACATTTTCCGCCAAAAACCACATCGGCTGGAATTTCTTAATCGCCTTAATTCCAAATGAATATAATGGGCCGTATACGCCGTCCATGCCCCTTTGTTCCCCTACCACACTGAAATCATTACAGGGAAATCCAAACGCCAAGGCATCAATGGCAGATATTTTTTCAAGTTTTTTATAATCCAATGTACGAATATCTTCACAAATAACGGTATCTTCTTTTTTGGCAATATTCTTTACAAATGTAGCGCAGGTATCCCTATCGTAATCGTTTGCCCATGCGTGGAGAATTTTATAATCAGGGTTGGCAGCTTTTGCGGTAATTGCGGCGTATCCTATACCGCCCGGTCCGCAAAATAACTCCCCAAGCCGAAAATTCATGACCGCTCCTTGCATTCTATATTACAGACCCCTAGGGAGTTTGTCAATAACTCGGCTCTTGTGGTTTCAGCTCATCTTATGGTAGAATATTTCTGGGCGGCTGGACTTTAGTATGGCGTTCTTTGACTGTAGTCTGAAAATCCCGGACTATAATCTGGATCCGTCAGACTTGAGTCTGGAGGTACTGGACTGTAGTCTGGAACCATTAGATTTTAGTCCAGAAGAACCAGACTACAGTTTGGAACTGCCGGACTATAGTCTGGAAAGGCCGGATTTTAGTCTGAAACCGCTGGATTACCGTCAAAAATAAGGGTTTAATCCCCCGAATAAGGAGAAGAATATGGCCCATAGCGATTGGATACCCACGAAGGAACAGGATTTAGTTGATTTATGCGAAACATGGACGGTAATTTTTGCAGAATCTGCCAAAATTACCGCTTATAGCTGGGATCAAGCTGAATGTACCGAGGTTTCGGGCAGGATTTCCGCTTTCTTAACCGCCCGGACGGCTTATGAAACGGATAATTCTACTGCGAAACGGCTTGCCAAGGACGAAGCGAAAGGTGAAGCTATCGATGCTATGCGAGAATTCGCCAATTCCTCTATTCGTTTCAATAAAAAAATGCCGGACGAGGACAAATTAGTTATGGGTATCCGTCCGGCGGATACTACGCCCACGACCCACCCAGTGCCTACGTCCCAGCCTGAGACGGTGGTGGAGAACACGGTTAATCATTTTGAACACAAAATACGGGCTTTGAATCGGGGCCGAAATGACGCTTCCAAACCAGCAGATGCTTACGGGGTGCGGTATGCCTGGCAGGTGGGGGGAGAAAAACCGGCTTCCGGCGCAGACTTGCCCAAGACGAAATTCAGCCGAAAAACAGCCCATGTTGTAACCCACACGGAAGCGGACAAGGCAAAGACGGCGTATTACGCCGCATGTTACGAAAACGGCAAGGGCGATACGGGGCCGTGGTCTCCGGTGGAAGAAGCGGTTGTTGGTTAAGTCTTTTGCATAGGGCGGGGCCAGCTGCTGTGCAGCAGACCCCGCAATTTTTTTGTACAAAAAATATTGTTAAAAAATTATTGTAAAAATGATATTCTTTGAAATATAAAAAATAAGATAAAATTTACTTGAAAAAATAGATAACAAAAATGGTGTACGGGCGCACTGCACATAACAGGACTGTATGCGTTCCGCTCCCTTCGGTCGCTCCAGGGTTCCGGTCGGCTAGGTCATTACGCTACGCTCCATTCCCACGCCTCCCTCCACCCACAGTTTGCCAGCCCTGGTCTTTGCTTCGCAAAGCCCTTATACGGGCTGTCAAACCGTCGCATACAGCCGGAACGTTATGTGCAATGCGCCCTAAAATTTTTGTAAAATGTACTGGAAAATATATTGACAATATTTTAGAAAACATTGTATAAAATAAATGAGGAACGTATGTTCTTCAGAATCAACTGGAAAGGAAGGTTTTTGAAAATGAGAAACAAATGGTTTGCGGGTCTTTGTGTTCTTTTGGTTTTTGGGTTTGTTCTGGCTGGTTGTCCTACTAATGGTGGAGGTGGCGAGACAAACAACGAACCTAAGACAATTGTTATCACTGGGTTTAATCTGGATAGCCAGCCGGATGAAATGGGAGCGTTTTTGCTGATAGACTGGGAGACGGGTGGCCCTGCGGGAGGCGGGGCGAGTCGTGACGGTGATACCTGCACTATAAAGTTGCAGAAAGGCGGTGTGCCTTGGACTGGTACTGGCGAATACTTCTTGATCTTTGAATTTCGACCAGGCATTAACGGAGGAAAGCGTACACTGTGGGTTTATCAGGATTATTCGCTTTTGGCTATTAATAAAGCCGTAACAACAGTTAAATGGTCAGACTTTGGAGAGCCATGGGATGATGATAATTAAAACAAACATGGTGTACGGGCGCACTGCACATAACAGGACTGTTTACGCTTCGCCGCTAAAGCGGCTCGGCCTACGATTTTGCTAGGTCATTCGCTACGCTCATTCCCACGCAAAATCTCCGGCACATTTTGTCCGCCCTGCAAATGCTACGCATTTGCTTATTCGGGCGGCCAAAACGTCGCAAACAGCCGGAACGTTATGTGCAATGCGTCCTAAAATTTTCTGAAATTATATTGGAAAACATTATTGACAAAAGAAAATAAAAGTTATAGTATGGACTAAGACTGTTTGGGGAATAGATGTTAATAAAATTTATATTTGACGAAAATTCACCAATGAAAATACGCCCAAATATATAAAAATTATATATTTATAGGAGGTAA
>JAITIK010000040.1 GCA_031279555.1 Treponema sp.
AAGCCTTCCCGCTCGCACGCCCTCTCTTCTCTAGGGTGTCTCACTCTATCACGCCTTCTCCTTTTTGTCAACCCCTTCCCCTCTCTTTCTTCAAAAATATTTCCCTCTCTCCTCACAAACGCGGCTTGACAAATGGCGCGTCTCTGTTAATATATCTAATTTGTCCCTCCCTTGTCAAGAACACGAATTAAGCGTACGGGTACGCCGTGCGGGTGTGCGAGTACGCATTACTTTCCTAATTTCGCTTCATTTTTGTCGATTTCCTTTTGGAGCGCGTCGAGTTCATAGATAATATCCTTTATGGCGGGCGTTGAGAGATTTACGCTGGCCAGTTTCTGTTCGACAAGCGCGGCATACACTTCCACGCCAAGCTGAGCCGTGAGTTTTTGCGCTTTGAATTCGAGTTTTTTGATTTCAAGAGTCAGCTTGCCTTTTTCACCGATGTCTTGGGCTTTGTCGCTTGCTTTGCTGATAAGCTCTTTCGACGCTTGCAGTCCTTTAGTTCCCATGTCTTGAGCCGTACTGAACAGTTCTTTGGATGCCAAGACGCTTTTTTCGCTAATATTCTGAACTGTGTCTCCTGCTTTGGAAGCAAAATCCTGCGTCACATCGCCAATCTTTGAAGCAAGCCGCGTCATTCTTTCAGTAAATGTCATTTTTATAGTCTCCTTTCATACCATATAAACAAAGCCCCTCTCTCCAGAAGGTCGCCCCCTCTGGAGGAGGGGCTTTGTTTATTAAAGAGGTTTTTCAAGACACGTCCAACGGGGCGGCAAATTTTGAAAAAGCCTCCATAGATTTAGCTTTTTTATCGAACCGGCGGCTTGCGTCAGCCGAATTTTAAAAAAACCCTCAAAAACTATTCTCTCCGCAATTTCTTTTTTGTCAAAAGGTTCATTCAGATACAAGAATAGAGAACTCGGTTTCCTTGTCGAAGTACCGCGCTTTGTCAAGGCGGGGCGTAAAGTTGACCGTATCGCCGACTTTGAAAAGGTAATGAGCTTCGGTACGAGCGACAAGCGGTTGAGTTCCAGTGGTGAGCCATAGATGAATGTCTGCGCCGAGCGGCTCAACTACGCTGATTTTGAGCGACATGTTGTTTTCGGCGGCAGGTTTTGCACAGAAAAGCAAATCTTCCGGGCGGATGCCAAAGAAAATTTCCTTGCCCACGTACTTCCTGATCGCATCAACATGGCTCTGATCGGGTTTAATTTCAAAGCCTTCTTCTTGAAGTACAACGGAACCGCTTTTCTCCACCACTTTGACAGACAGGAAGTTCATGGGCGGGGAGCCGATGAAGCCCGCGACGAATTTGTTGACCGGTTCGTTGTACAGTTGCAGAGGAGCGCCGATCTGTTGCACTTTGCCGTCTTTCATAACTACGATCTTGCTTGCCATAGTCATAGCTTCCACTTGGTCGTGGGTGACATAGATCATGGTGGCGTTGAGCTTGAGGTGGAGTTCGGAAAGCTCTTTACGCATGGTTACGCGGAGTTTCGCATCAAGGTTTGACAAAGGCTCGTCAAACAGGAATACCTTGGGGTTGCGGACAATGGCGCGTCCCACCGCGACACGCTGGCGCTGACCGCCCGACAACGCCTTGGGTTTGCGTTCAAGGAATTGTTCAATATCCAATGTTCTTGCGGCTTCGCGTACGCGGCGGTCGATTTCATCCTTGGGAACTTTCTTGATGCGGAGCCCGAACGCCATGTTTTCGTACACAGTCATGTGCGGATACAGAGCGTAATTCTGGAACACCATAGCGATATTCCGATCTTTGGGCGGCACCTGATTCATAAGCTCGCTGTCGATGTACAACTCGCCTTCGGAAATATCTTCCAAACCCGCGACCATACGGAGCGTGGTTGATTTTCCGCATCCTGATGGACCTACAAAAACGACAAATTCTTTGTCCTCGACTACGATATTGGCGTTGTCTACGGCGCGTACGCCGCCGTCATAGACCTTGCCGATACCTTTCAATTCTACTTTAGCCATTACAGCCTCCTTGCTCCCCTCAGATTACCATAGAGTAAGCGTTGGGATTATTCTATTATTCGATAGTGTATACCCTATTTTTGAAGGTGTCAAGCGTTTTTTTATTTTCTGTTGTTAATAAGCGCTAAGTTCACCCTTAAGAATAATCCTGGATATATACGCCGATAAAGCCGGCGTTTTCTTCGCAAACACCAAAAACCGGAACACAGGCCGGCAACTGAACAACTTGCCGGGAAAACCTCGGATAAAACCCAATTGGCGCTATCGCTGACAGACTGAGGATCGGCCTTCGGCCTCATTTCCGCACATGCCCCGCAAGTCAAAGGCTGTATCAAACGTTTGTGGGGAGCCTTACATGATCGCTTGCCCAAGCTGTCTCTTTTCATTTTCCTTTCACGTACAGCTTTCCCGCTTTGATATGCTCGTCAAATGTTTTCGAGAAGTAATGCTTGCCCGCATTCTGATCGACAAGTCTGAAAAAGAGGTAGTCGTTTGGGGTTGGGTTGAATGCCGCGGAGAGCGCGGTTAACCCCGGAGCGGAAATGGGGCCAGGCGGCAATCCCTTCGCTATATAGGTGTTGTACGGATGTTCAATTTCAGTGTCTGCGGTACTGATGATTTCCGGGTGGGGTTTATGCTGAATTTCAGTGATGATGTACTCAACTGTGGCGCAGGATTGCAACGCCATGCCGATGGCAAGCCGGTTGTAAAACACGCCGGCCATGAGCGGAGCTTCTTCTGCAAGCCGGTATTCACGTTCCACAATGGAAGCGAGCGTCACCTTTTCGAGAAGCTCTTCAGGGGTGAAGGACGTGATGTCAACAATGCCAGAGAGCCGTTTGAAAAACGTCTCAGTCATGATCCGCACCACCTCCTTCGCATCGTAGTTTTTCTGAAACAAATACGTGTCTGGAAAGAGGTAGCCTTCAAAGGTTTTGGCGGGAATTTGAAAGGCTTCGAGAATTTCTGGGTTCGAGGCGGCTTCCAAGAACGCTTCTTCCTCGCAGACGCCGGCTTCAGCAAACAGGCGGGCGGTTTTGGCAAGCGTTCCGCCTTCGGGAATAGTGACTTTTATAAGCGGTTGCCGTCCGGTCTCCAGGATATTGTGTATTTCAAACTGGGTTGCGGGAAGCGGTATTGTATAGGCGCCGGCTTTTATAACGTCTTTGTCGAGCCTGTTTACCACATACCAGAAATGCCGGCTCTTGATGATGCCTTCGTCTTCAAGCCTTTTCCCTATGGAATGGGGCGTTTCTCCCTGTTTCACCTC
This sequence comes from Treponema sp., assembly GCA_031279555.1. Taxonomy (GTDB): domain Bacteria; phylum Spirochaetota; class Spirochaetia; order Treponematales; family Breznakiellaceae; genus JAIRKH01. The sequence continues at coordinate 3,269 of JAITIK010000040.1, forward strand.
GAAAAACACCTCGCCTTGAGTCGAAGCGGGAGCTTTGTTGAGTTCCGTCGCGGCTATTACAACGGCTATTCCTACAATAAGGGCAAAAATAACAATGAAAAGATTAATAACTATGATGAGCTTTACGATATTTATCCGCATGTATTTCCTGCAATTTCTTTCATCAGAGTTTCAGCTTCCTGAATGGAAAGATTCCGGTATAGCGACTTCTCTATTTTCAACAAAAAAGCCTGTTCCACCGGCGAAAGTCCAGCGGAGGCGGACGGAACTTCAGATTCTATGCGCTTGAGTCTTATAAACAAGGCTTTCGTTTCCTGCGGCGTTAAAGAAATGACGGGTTCGGCGGTGTTCATCATCAACGGATATCCCGCCTTCTCTCAATGAGCCGCCGGGCGTATCCCTGTTCCAATGCGTCCACTATCTCGTCAAAGGAATGCATGGCTCCCCGCCCCACGCCCGGGCAATCTTGCGCGGCGCGTTCCCATGCATCGGCGTCGGCGAGTATCGAATCCCAGAACGGAAAGGTTCTGCACTGTAGGGGTCTGTTTTCGTACACCGAACAGCCGTCATTCCAGAAAACACAGTCATAATTGGGCTTTTCCTTCAGAGACAGGCGGTCTACCATTCCTGATGGAATCCATGCGCAATAAAGCCCTTCAATTTCATGCCGTGGGAGATTGAGGGCTTTGACGAGCGACATCAGGTCGTCCTCAGAGAGAAACACAAACCCGCTCTCGTAACGGCAACATGCGGAGCAACAAGTGCAGGAGAACCGGAGTCCGTTTTGATAAAAAGGTTCTTTGGATTTAATGCGCGCATTCCTCCTCCGTCCGTGCGACTGCTGCGGCAATTGCTGCGGCGGTCGCCGCCGGATGTTCCTGCTGGGGCAAATGCCCCGCGTTGGGAATCAGGATGAGCGGGGCGTCTTTTCGTATTGAACGGATGATCTCCGCCGTCTTTGGCGGCAGAATTGCGTCGTTTTCGCCCCACACAAGCGACACTACACCTTTGTAGTCAGCCAGCGCCTTTGTCAAAAACGCCGTTTTGGTCATGTTGTACCATATCAGGCTCCGCATGGTGGCGAAATACGCCTTCTCCTGCTCCGCGCTTTCCACCCTTTCAATGACGCGCTTCCGCAGAAAGGCGCGGTCGTCTTCCGGCAAGCCTTCCAGATTGTGGTAATAGCCGAAAAGCGAATGATAGGCGGCGTCGTGATTCTTGCGGAATTGGCGGTACCAGTACGGCCCGTAAAACGGCAGCGCCTTGCCCAGCAAGGACAATGCGCCGCCCGTTGTAGCAAGAGGCGCGCCTCCGTCAATGAGAATGAGGGCTTTAACCAAAGACGGCTTTTCCGCGGCGGCGGCTTGGGCGATCATGCCGCCCAGAGAGTTGCCCGCAAGTACCGCAGGCCCGATCATTTCAAGGAGGGAGACAATGGCTTTAATGTGCCGGTTGATCGTTATAATGCCGCCCGCCTTTGAACGCCCGAATCCGGGCAGATCGGGCGCGAGCGTCCGGCAGGCGCCGTTCAACAGCGGGATAAGGCGCCGCCACGAGTCGGCTTCATCTCCCAAGCCATGTATCAGAATGACGGACGGCTTGGCGGCGTCGCCCGAATCATAGTAAAACATGCTGTCGCGTCTGTTTATGTTGAGCCATTTCACCTGATTGAGCAACGCGGGATATGGCCGCATATGGGTGTCCATATCGAATATTGAATACGAAAAGACTTCGAATGTCAATAACCGGTGAAAGAGAAATCGCTCGTTTTGGCGGGGCGTTTTCATGCGCGGCTTTTGTTTGGTTTATAATAACGCGCGCTCAGTACAGCCGGTGAAACAACATGCGCTCGGTTTCCACCGATTTACGCCGGTTTCCGCATTTCCGCCTATTGCCCTTTTTATAAAATTTCTGTATCATTTTATAAATGAAGCGGTTCCAAAACTTCAGTTTTGGAACCGCTTCTTACCCTTGGAGAAAAAAGAATGAGCGATTTTCTCCTAAAGCCTGTTCCAAACCCAACCCAAACGCACGTTCGCGTTTTGGAACAGGCTCAAATAAATCCTTTTTCAGAACGCGAACTATGTTCGGGTTAGTGCGAAAACTGTAGTTTCCGATGAAAAAGGCAGCCATAGGCTTGGGAAAAGCGGTCAAAACCCGGGTTTTCCACGTAAATCTAAGTCAGCTTTTTCAAAATTTGCCGCTGTATAGGGCGCGTTTTGAAAAGGCCTCAACGGTAATAGTATGGAAAGAACAAAGACTGTACCCAAGAGCGAGAAAAAACTCAAGGAGCCGAGTGATTATAAAATCATCCTCCTGAACGATAATTACACCACCATAGACTTTGTGGTGAATGTTCTCATGGCGGTTTTTCATAAGAGTGAAATTGAAGCGAACCGCATCATGCTGAACGTTCACCGCAAAGGGAAAGGCGTCGTGGGACAGTATCCGTTTGATATTGCGCAAACCAAGGTGAGTCAGGTTCACAGTCTTGCGCGGCAAGCTGAATTTCCGCTTAGATGCGTTATTGAAGAGGTGTAATAATGAAGATTTCGGGACCTGCTCAAGCGATAATAAACGCGGCTTATAACGAGGCTCGAATACGGAACCACGAGTATCTCACGCCGGAACATATTCTCTACGCAGCCCTCGCTTTTGAAGAAGTGCAAACCGTTTTTACCGCGTGCGGCGCTAACGCCGCCCAACTTCGGAGCGGTATGGAAAACTATCTTGAGCAAAAGATACCCATCTTGACCGGAAGCGAACCAACGCAAACCGTGGGTTTTCAGAGCGTCATAGAGCGGGCTGTTATGCAAAGCCAAAGCTCTCAGAAGCAGATTGTTGATGTCGCCGACATACTCGTTTCCCTGTATGATGAGGAACGAAACTACTGCGCCTATTATCTGCGTAAGATCGGCGTAAAACGCCTGGACCTGTTAAGCGTACTTTCACACGGCGTTGACGGCGATCCCATTTTTCCGCAGCCGGCTCCCGATCCAGCTTCCGAAGATGAAGCGGGAGCGGATGGCGGCAAGGGCAAGGCGAAAAAGACGGCGCTGGAAAAATACGCCGTTGATCTTACCGCGCTGGCGCGAGAAAACAAGTTGGATCCCGTTATAGGACGGGAAATCGAGCTCGACCGCACCATTCAGGTATTGTGTCGCCGCTTAAAAAACAATCCCATACATGTGGGCGATTCCGGCGTGGGCAAAACGGCGATCACCGAAGGGCTTGCCCAGCGCATCGTCAGAGGCGAGGCGCCGCCGTTGCTTGCAGACTTTTCTATTTTATCGCTTGACATGGGCGCCCTTGTTGCGGGCGCCAAATACCGCGGCGATTTTGAGGAACGCATCAAGCGCGTCATTGAAGAAATATTGAAGAAAGAGAAAGTAGTTCTATTCATTGATGAAATTCATACTATTGTGGGAGCAGGTTCCGCGTCGGGAAGCGCCCTTGACGCCTCGAATCTTCTGAAGCCGGCGCTTGCTTCGGGTAAACTCCGTTGCATAGGTTCTACCACTCACGAGGAATACAATAAATTCTTTGATAAAGATCGCGCTTTATCCCGCCGTTTCCAGAAAATCGACATAAACGAGCCGAGCGAGAAAGACGCTGTCGCCATCCTCCAAGGTCTCAAATCCAAATATGAAGAATTCCACCGGGTGGCCTATACGGACGAAGCCATTTCCGCTGCCGTGAGCCTATCCGCCCAGTACATCACCGAACGCCGCCTGCCCGACAAAGCCATTGACGTAATGGACGAGGCGGGAGCGTTTGCGCGGATTAAGGAATGGAAAATTGAATTACAGAAAAATGAGAAAACAGGCGCTGACGATGGCGTTGAAGCGATTGCGTCCGAGGGTTCTCTATCGCCGGATCGTCTTGCTCCAATCCCTATAAACCTCCCTCTCATTGAAACCGTTGTTTCCAAAATCGCCCGCATACCTGAGCGTTCGGTCGGAGAAAGTGAGAAAGACAAACTGAGGCTTCTGGAACGCAGGCTGCGCGAACGCATTTTCGGACAGGACGAAGCCGTTGTCGCGGTGGCCAAGGCCGTAAAGCAGTCGCGGGCGGGCTTCCGCGCCCAGGGAAAACCAGTGGCGAACTTCCTCTTTGTGGGACTAACGGGGGTGGGCAAGACTGAGCTTGCGCGGAGTCTCGCCGATATTCTCGGCGTTTCCATGCACCGGTTCGACATGAGCGAGTACCAGGAAAAGCACACCGTCTCCCGCCTCATCGGTTCGCCTCCGGGGTATGTAGGGTATGAAGAAGGAGGCTTGCTCACAGACGCCGTACGCAAACAGCCCCATGCGGTCGTGTTGCTGGATGAAATAGAGAAGGCTCATCCAGATGTTTTCAATATCTTGTTGCAAATCATGGATTATGCGACTCTAACGGACAACAACGGTAGAAAGGCGGATTTCCGCAATGCGGTGATCATTATGACCAGCAACGCGGGCGCGCGTGATATAGGCAAGAACCTCATCGGTTTTGGGGATCGCGCCATGGATGACACCGTGGTGAAGGACGCAGTTGAAAAGACTTTTACCCCTGAATTCCGCAACCGGCTTGACGCGGTGGTTCGTTTTGGGCATCTCTCAAAAGAAATCATGATATCCATTGTTCAGAAAGAGCTTGATGTCTTCACGTCCCAACTGGCGGAAAAAAATGTCGCCTTTACAGTCACCAAAGCGTGCATCCACAAACTCGCTGAAGACGGCTATAGCAGGGAATTCGGGGCGCGCAACGTAGGACGGATCATTGAAGAGAAGATAAAATCGTTCTTTGTGGATGCGGTTCTTTTCGGCGATTTGAGTGAGGGCGGCGGCGCGAAGGCGGATTACAAGCGCGGCAAGTACCGGATTACGGTTGACTCGGCGCTGGCGCGTGATGAGAAGTCTGCTGAAAATAGTAAGCCGCACATGGCTTGATTGACCGGTGAGTCTTAAGGAACGCCCGGCGGGACCCGATCCCGGGTTTCCCTACCTGTCGGAGTACGATCGTTTCTCTTTTCCTTTGCCGGAAAATAGCGAGGGCGATATTATTGCGATAGGAGGCAACCTTTCGCCCGGCATGTTGCTTTCCGCCTATGAGCAGGGCATTTTCCCGTGGTACAATGAAGAGCATCCCATATTGTGGCAGTCTCCGGATCCGCGTTTCGTTATTTTTCCCGAAACTCTCCACGTTTCAGAATCCATGAAGAAGGTTTTCAAGAAAAAACAATTTGATGTGTATTTTGACAGGGATTTTGCGGGTGTCATCAAAAACTGCGCCTCCGTGTACCGTCCCAGGCAGGACGGTACGTGGATCACCACCGATATGGGGGAAGCATATATCAAGTTGCACGAACTGGGATTCGCCCATTCCGCGGAAAGCTACGCGCATGGCGAATTGGCGGGCGGCTGTTATGGGGTCTGGCTTGGCAACGTGTTTTTCGGAGAATCCATGTTCACCAAAGTTTCCAACGCTTCAAAAGCGGCTTTCCTCACCTTCGCGCGTTTTCTTTTTGAACGCGGCGTCGCCTTCATCGACAGTCAGGTGCATACCAATCATGTGGAAAGACTCGGCGGCCGTGAAATCAGCCGCGCCGATTATCTTAGCCTGCTTCGTACAACGCTCGCCCAAAGCCGTTCGTCCCGCATCGCCCCGATATGAAGATAAACAGCTAGAATTATTCGATTAGATTACGGAGTAAAAAATACCGCAGAGCTTGCTCTGCGTTTGTTTATTCTTTAGGGTTAAATCCTGAATTTTTAAGATATATTGTTTGATGCGGCGTATTACGGGAACCTCTGGAAACTCCGCTTGAATTTCCAGAGGTTCCCTGACGTGAGAATCATCAAAAAATTTGATAATATACCGGAATTAAAGGAAAAACTCATTGAGGCGTTTGGCGCCAAAGCCAATTAATCGACTCGGACTACGCGATTAAACTAATCAAGGTGTTGCGCCCCAAAAACTTTGATGAAGTGCGAAAGGAGCGGGAAGTACAGATTGCTTTGATAGAAAGCGTCTAACCCACTGTAGTATGCTATTGCTAACGAAGCGTATAACCGCTTCCTTCTCGAAGAGGGTTATAGGGCGGTCAAAGCGGGCGTTATTGCTAAAAGATGAAATAGGGGACAACCGCGCCTGACAGTCAGGTTTACGCTCAGTCCGCCTACGGCGGATCGGGTCGCCCAACGGACAAGTCATTCCACCCCAGCGCAGGGGCGCGTTCAATTTTCATATACATTAAAAAAGATGCAACGCGCGATTTTGAGCGCGAGTTAGCATATAAATCGGCGCGAAGCTCTATACATCAATATCCCCGGAGATTGTCTCCCTGTACGGTTTTATAGAGGTCATTGAATTTTTCCACAACAGACATAAATACGTCAACAAGGATCGGATCAAAATGGGTGCCTTTTCCTTCTTTGATGATAGAGACGGCTTTTTCATGGAGAAAGCCCTTTTTGTATGGACGCGGTGAAATAAGCGCGTCGTATACATCGGCTATGGCCATCAGCCGCCCCTGAAGAGGTATCTCTTGACCGACAAGTCCTAGAGGATAGCCGCTTCCGTTCCATTTTTCATGGTGAAAACCGGCGAAAATCTTCGCGTGCCGCGTCAATTCATTTGGCCGCGTATACGCCTCAATGCGGTCAATGATGGTATTTCCATAATCGGTGTGTTGTTTCATGGTATTGAATTCTTCATCGGTCAGTTTGCCGGGTTTTTGAAGAATGGCGTCGCTTATATAGATTTTACCCACATCGTGCAACTGTGAAGCCTGCACCACCATTTCAATGTTCCAGTCAAGCATTTGGTCCGTGTAAATGTCTTTTTCTTGAAGCGTGTGCAATAAAATGCCGATGCCGCGGCGCGTTCTTTCAATATGTCCGCCGGTAACGTCGTCGCGGCACTCAACCATTTCCGCCATGACGCTGATAATAGCGGCTTGCAATTCCCAAACTCTCTGCGACTCGGCTTCTATGAGTACGCTCATGTCTTTCATCATTTTTTGCAGATTGGCGTTAAAATTACGGAACTCCTGCTGCTGATGCTCTATAGCTTGCTGTTGCGCCGCCATAAATAGTTGAGTCTCAACACGTTTAATTAAAACGGGGCCAAAGAACGGCTTGCAAACATACCCAATAGAGGTGCCGCTTAACTTATCATGATATTTCGCCAAATCATAATTATCGACAATAAAAAGAATCGGGATGTGCGCCACGCTTGGATACTTTGAAAGTATTTCAACCGCTCTGAAACCGTCAATTTTCGGCATATTTACATCAATTAAAATTAAATCTGGATGCTGTGTTTTTAACATTTCAAGCATGCCCGCTGCGGAAATCGCGGTACATATATCGTACCGGTTCGTCAAAATGTTGCGGGCGTCCATTAAACTGGCGATATTGTCGTCAACAAGCATTATCAAAGATCGGTTGCCGCTCATAATGCCTCCTTACATTTAAAACTATATCAGTTTATCACAGACGCATGTTTTGTGCAATCTTGGATAGATGAGAAACCCGACTCTGTAGATCGTTTTTCACCACAGCCATCTCCAAAACCAACTCGAATATACCCCGCCGAACTGTACGCGCCGAGCAATCGCTTGAACCATGATGTCTGCGGTCGAGTTAATGAACTCAGAGCAAAGGCCTTGACTTCAACAGCGTTACGGTTTATTGTAACCCTATGCATTATCTTGATCTTCCGGTATATAGACACAAAGACCGTATACTTTCCGCGCTTGAATCCAATCAAGTGATTGTTGTGGAAAGCCCCACAGGTTCGGGCAAGACCACCCAACTGCCGGTTATCCTGTACGAAGCGGGATACGGCGAACACGGCGTTATCGGCGTTACCCAGCCGCGGCGCATCGCCGCGCTTTCGGTGAGCGAGTTCATCGCAAAACAGACAGGCGCAACGTTGCCCGGTGGGGAGAGTCCGGGCGTCGTGGGTTACAAAATGCGGTTTGAGGACAGAACAGATAGTTCCACAAAAATAAAAATAATGACTGATGGCATCCTGCTTCAGGAAATGAAACTCGATTCATGGCTTTCCAGATACAATTGCATTATTATTGATGAGGCGCATGAACGCAGTCTCAACATAGATTTCATATTGGGGCTGTTGAAGCGGGTGTTGGATGCCCGTACGGAATTCAAAGTGATCGTGTCGTCAGCGACTATCAACGCGCAAGTCTTTTCAGAATATTTCGGGGAATGTCCGGTGGTGAAGATAGACGCGGTTTCCTATCCGGTGCAGGTCATGTACGATCCGCCGCCCTTGCCGCAGGGCAAGAACAAGCGGGAATTTCCACGGGAGAAGTCCGGCGCCCAGAAAGCGCGGAACATGAGCGCGGCGTCCGAAGCGTGTTCCGATCCCACGCTTGAGAAAATTGTCGGCATTATGGATCGTATTGCCGGCGAAAGACGCGAAGGCGACGTACTCATCTTCCTTTCTGGCGAAAAAGCCATCAAGGATTGTATGGCTCAATTGTATGACGCTCCCTTCGCCTCAAAGCTCCATATCGTGCCGTTGTATGGAAGGCTTGGCAAGGAGGAGCAGGAGCGGGTTTTTGAACCCGCCCCCACGGGAACGATCAAGGTGGTTGTCTCGACGAATATTGCGGAAACTTCGATTACAATTGACGGGATAACCTCGGTGATTGATTCGGGGTTTTCAAAACTCAACTTCTACAACCCGAATACCTATACGTCAAGCCTTATTGAAGGTCCCATATCAAAGGCATCCGCGAATCAGCGAAAGGGTAGGGCGGGGCGTACCCGTGAGGGCGTCTGTTACCGGCTCTATTCTCCCAAGGACTTTGACCGGCGTTCGCTTTTTACCACTGAAGAAATCTACCGCACCGACCTTTCCGAGGTGTTGCTCCGCATGTCCGATCTGGGCGTCACTGAATTCGAAGAGTTTGACTTTATCTCGCCGCCCGTTCACGAAGGGATTGTCGCGGCCATTGAAACATTGAACCTGCTTGACGCGCTTGAGCCGGATCGCACCCTGTCCACAATTGGCAAGATGATGACGGAATTCCCCCTCTTGCCCCGCCAGTCACGGATCATTGTGGAGGCTATTCTAAAGTATCCCCAGGTGGTTGAAGAAACCCTCATCGCCGCCGCGTTCCTTTCATCCCAAAGCCCGTATATCCTGCCCCCGGGCGAGGAATTCGAGGCGCGTCACGCCCACCACCGGTTCCGCGATCTAAACGGCGATTTTGTTTCCTATCTCAAACTGTATCATGAGTACCGGAGCGTCTCCGGCGGCTCAACAAGCAGAGCGCGTTTTTGCGAGAAAAATTACCTTGATCCAAAATCAATGGCTGAAATCGTCAATATCGTGGAGCAGCTTGGCGAGATCACAGCCGATATGGGCGTACCAGTGTTGAGCGGCGGTTCCGTTGAGGATTATTTGTGTTGCGTCGTGCGGGGCATGATTCAGTTCGTGTGCGTCCGCGACGACTGGAATTCCGAAACATACAGCAGCCTCACTGAAGACAGCATTATCATTCATCCGGGTTCCGTGATGTTCAAGAGCGAGCCGAAATACATTGTCGCAGGCGAAATTGTCAGAACCAGCCGCATGTACGCCATGTCGGTTTCCCCGCTTTCGCCGTCAACGCTTGCGCGGACAAGCGAAGAGCTGTTTGTTGCGCTAGGCGGAAGCGCGGCGAAATTCGGGAAGCCGGCGGCGAAACACGGAACGCCGTGGAAAGGGCGTATGCAGGGACAGAAAGCCGGCGAGCGCGCCGCCGCGCATAGCGTCAGAATCGGGAGCGAAGTCTTTGAAGTCCAGATGGTTAAAAAGCGGAGGACAGCCGCCCTTCAATGGGAAAAAATCGCGCGGATCAAAGATTCCATAAAGGATATGAACCTTAAATCATTTCGGGATATACGGGGGCGTCTTGTTCTGAAAGACGGCTGGACCATCTGCCACAATGAACGGCTCGACCGTATTCTGTCATTCATTCCCTTTATCGATCTCAATGACAGCGTTATAACTGCGGCGCTGGCGAGAGCCTGTCCTGATAAAACGTATAATTCCCATAACCATCTGCCGGAATTGCTTGCATGTTTCCCTCTGCTGGCGTTGCTCTGCCCCATGCAAAAGGGCAAGGCGAAAACGCTGGGTTTTATCAGCCTGAATACGGAGCACAACGGCAGCTACTGGTTTTCCTGCCGGAAAAACTTTTCCGCCTGCGTCAACAGGAGCCTTGCGGCGCTGGAAGACCTTATCGACGAGTTGGATGAAACGGTTGATATTGAGGTGAAGGCGGTCATCAACGAGACGTACAGGCGGCTGAGCGTTTCGGGGTTCGCGTGAGAAGCTGTTTTATAGACACGGGAGGAAATCCAATTGGCTCTCACGTCTATGAAACAAAATAGCTTCCTAAAACTCCGGTAAAGCGCCTCATTTCTTCCGGCTGAATATCCCCGATATTCGCTATTCTAAAGGTATTAATCGCACCCAGTTTTCCGGGATAAATCGTAAAACCATGTTTACGGGCAAGATCATGAAACGTATCAAAATCATAATCGGGCGTTTCCGGTTCAAGGATTGCGGTAATTAAATGGGACTGGTTCTCTTCTTTTACCAGCATACTCAAGTTGTATTTTTTAACAGCCGAGACAAGAACGCGCCAGCATTCGGTATAACGCTGGTAGCGCTTTTCAATGGTTTCCTGTTTTGTTTCAAGAATTGCCTGCCTAAGCGCGTACAACGTCTGAACAGGCGGCGTGAAACGGGTTTGTCCATGCTTGACGAAGTAATCATATTGATCGTACAAATTGAGATAATAATTGCGCATACGAAGGACGCTTGTTTTCTCAAGCTCATTTTTGTTACAGATGACGAAACAAACTCCCGCCATACCCTGAATATTTTTATTCGAGGTAGCCGCCATGAAGTCTATTCCAAGTTTTTTCAAGTCCATGGGAATACCCGCATACGCGCTTACCGCGTCAACAATCGTTACCAATCCATATTTTTTAGCAAGCGGACAGATAACATCAAGCGGATTGAGCAGCCCCGTTGTGGTTTCATGGTACACAATACCGAGATGCGTATAATTCCCCGACTTGAATATGGCTTCAAGTTTTACGATATCAAGCGCTTCATAATTTGAGCTTTTGAATACCGTGCAAGGCAGATTATACACTGCGGCTATTTTTGCCATACGCTCGCCATAAGAGCCGTTATCGACAATCAGGATACGCCCGTTATCAGGCGCACAGGACGAAATCATTATTTCATCGGCAGCCGTTCCCGAACCGCCGAAAAGCACCGTCTCGTATTCACCGGGAGGGGCGACAAAAGCGGTCAATTCACGGCAAATCCACGCCATCAAAACGCCGAACTCTTTTTCACGCGGACAAATATCTGGCGCGACCTGCGCGTATTTTACCGTATCGCTAGTTGTTGCGGGTCCCGGGTTCAACAGTATTTCCCGCCGGACGGCGCGTAACGATTCATTTTCGATGATGCGGGGAAGAATCTCTTGTTCAGCCATTTGAAGGTGGGTCTCATCGTCTATCTCGCGCCAAGCATAGCGGTCGATTTTGCGGATAAAGACGGGCGATACGTTTGCGCACGCGCTCATAACGTGTTCATATTCCAATGTGGATTTTTGTTTACAAGAAGACGCCGTTTCTTGATTTTGCGCGGCGTATTCACACATAGCGTTGAGAAACGTAGTCGTCAATTTAGAAATACCGGTCAATTCGCCGTACACCGGCGCTATATCAGCCTTGATTTTGGATAATCTTTTTAAGATACCCTCCCGCGCCTCAAGATATACCTCGTCCCCGGAATGTGTCGCTCCTGATGCCAAAATGACATTTTCATGTGTCTCGTTGATTAAAACATATAAGCCGATATTGTCATAAATCAGATCGGACTCAAGGAGCAAAAAAGTATCCGTCACATGCGGAGCGCACGTTTCCAGCGTCCCCATACTGCCGGTTGAGGCGTAATCCTCATTGCACACCGTCTTGATCGCGGGATATTTTTTTGCAAACGTATCGTACATTTCATGGAGGTATCCGGTGCCTATGATGATTTTTTCGATACCCGCTCCGAGTAATTTCTGCACCGACCACTCAATCATGGTCTTTCCGCCAATTTCCAAAAAACCTTTTGGCATTGCCGCAGTTCTATCTTTTAGACGGGAACCGCGTCCTCCTGCGAGTATTACAGCTTCTTTTATCATACCTACCCTCCTATATGCCTCATAAACGCCGTTTTATTTTCTATAGGCGATGTTTTCGGTCTGCCCAAATCATTCCGCGCGCCCTTCTTTATCCGCACCTCGATAAACGAAGGCGCATCCATGTTTTTTCGCGCAAGCGCCTCTCGCAATTCCGTTTTGGCGCTGACACGGCGCGCATGCTCGTAGCCGCAGGCGCGCGCGACAACGGGCAAATCTATGTCAGCCGCGATGGTAGGCTGCCCGCCGACCGAATCGTGCGCGGCGTTGTTCAGCGCGATATGGCGAAGGTTTCGCGGTTTTCGCGCCCCTATCGCAGCAAGAACGCCCATGTGCATAAGGAGCGCCCCGTCCCCGTCCAGACAGGTGACGTTCAACTCAGGCTTCTGAAGCGCGATGGAAAGCGCCATTGAAGACGCATGCCCCATAGAGCCTACCGTAAGAAAATCCCGCTCATGCCCCTCGCGGCGCTTGTCGCGTATCTCATACAATTCCCGCGACGCCATGCCGGTGGTCGAGACAAAGATATCGTCTTTTCCAGAAGCCGCCACAATCTCCTCAATCGCTTCCTCGCGAGTCATTTCCGCTTCAATATCCCGTCTTTTTTGCGGGCTATATGGCGCAAAGACGCCTTTTGGTACAACAAACGCGAACTGTCCGCTTGTTTCCGCGATTCTTTCATAACACACTTCTATTTGTTTGCCCAGCGCGGATTCGGTGTCAGCCATGATCACGTACGGAATGCCCATCGCGTCAAGCAGCTTGTCCGTAACCTTGCCCTGTTTGACGTGCTGCGGCTCGTCATGTACGCCCGGCTGCCCGCGCCACCCGATGACAAGCGCAAGCGGGATACGGTACACATCGGGGTCTGCAAGTGAAAGCAGTGGATTCACCGCATTGCCGATGCCGGAGTTCTGCATATACACAAGCGGCGTCTTTTTGGTCGCAAGGTGATAGCCTGCGGCAAGGGCGACCGCCGCGCCTTCGTTTGCCGCGATGATATGACGTTCATCGTCCGTGTGATCCGTTATATACGCGCAGAAATCCTTCAACAGCGAATCCGGAACGCCCGTAAAAAAATCCGTGCCTCGCGATGCGAGCGCTTCATAAAAAAAACGCGGATCAACCATGCCTCGCTCCTATTTTCATTACTTTCCGCCCGGTATAAGCTCTAAAATCTGTTTGATAGGCATACACAACCGGCCAGCCTCAAGCGAGCGTCCATTTTTCAGGATCGTCTCCGCCGCTTGCATCATGGCGGGGTATGACGCGCGAAGCAAGTGGTTCGCGTAGATGACGATATTCGCTCCCCAACCGGCAAGTTCTTGTTCCGTATACTGGTTGTATGTAGTCGGAACCAGCACAAGGGGAACATGTTCATATTCGCGCTTGAATTGCCTGCAAAAAGCGAGGATATCCTCGCCGGATGTTTCCTTGCTATGAATCATAACGCCGTCCGCTCCGGCGGCGACATATGCCCTTGCGCGTTCCAGCGCGTCAGACACCGGAAAACCGGCTATGAGGCTTTCAAGCCGCGCGATAATCATAAAGTCTTTTGTAACCTGAGCGCGTTTGCCCGCGCTGATCTTTTCGCAGAATTCCGGAATTGGGCATAGCTCCTGCGTCACTTCAACGCCAAAGAGCGAATTCTTTTTTAGCCCTATCTTGTCTTCTATTATCACCGCGCTGACGCCGTTCCGCTCAAGGGTTCTCACGGTAAACACAAAATGCTCGCTCTTGCCTCCGGTGTCTCCATCAAATACAATCGGTTTTGTCGTACATTCAAGAATATCAGTCAAGCCCTGCAAACGGGTGGTTAGGTCAACCGCCTCAATATCCGGCTTTCCCTTGCTGGCGGAATCGGTCAGGCTTGACGACCACATGCCGTCAAAGCTGCGCATCCCGTCTTCCTTCACTATTTCGAGATGCTCTACAATAAGAGCGGAAAGGCCGGAGTGCGCCTCCATGATCCGCAAAAACGGCTTCGCGTCAAGCGTCCGCCGCAACGCCTTGAGCCTAATGTCAGGCGTCGTTCCGACGGAGCGTATGGCCTCGTTCAGCGAAGAAGAGTCAACGCCGCGTGTATAGGGGATTTCAATGACCTCGCCGCCCAATTCTTTCATTACGGCGAACGTTTCCTCGCGCATTTTCTGGTCCGGCCAGCTTTTCCAGTCGTCTCCATGAATTATCGCGTCCGGTTTGTATTCGCGTAAATTCGGCGCATAACTCCATTCTTTCTGGGGAACAACCCGCGTCACTCCTTTAATGCTTTCCACCACTTGACGGCGCTGTTCATAGCTGAGAAAGGGCAACCTTTTGTGCGCGGCGATGGCGGAATCCGTAAGCAGTCCAATCAGTACATCCCCGTATTTCGCTCCCTCGCTGATAATGTTTATAATGCCCGGATGAATGATGTCCCCCCTCATCCCAAGATATACGATCTTTCTTTTTTCAGACATAATTTTTCCTTAAAAATAATGACATATATTCTCAATTTTATAATATTAGCCGTCTAGCGTCAAGCGTTCATGCGCGGACGCTTGACTTTTGTAGGTAACATCAGTAGAGGTTAGCCTATGTCGCTGTTTTTGTACACCCTCATTATTTTTCCGCTTGAGGAATCTATTGAGTTGTCGTGGCTGTTTGTCTATAAAATATTTCGTGATCCCGCGATTGCGGTTCTAGGCGTAAACGCCGCTGTAAGCGTATGTACGCTGCCGCTTTATTTTATCGCCGAGAAACACCAGCAGTCCGAACGGGCGATTCAAAAACGCCTTAAACCGGAAATTGATAACATTAAAGCGGTTTTCTCCGGCGACGAGCGGTACATGATCCTTTCAACCTACTACCGGCAGAATCACTATCATCCTGTTTACGCGCTGAGAAGTTCTTTTGGGCTGTTGATTCAGTTGCCAATTTTTATCGCAGCGTATTCTTACCTCTCAAATCTGGGGGCGATTTGGGGCGTGTTTTTCTTGTTCATTAAAGATTTAGGCGTTCCAGACGCCATTCTTTCCGTAACGGGGGGGGGGGGGGGTCAACGCGTTGCCGATCCTGATGACGCTGATCAACTGCGGCGTCGAGGCGGTCTATACAAGGGGGTTGCCCGTAAAAGAAAAAATCCAGATATATGGCATGGCGCTGGTTTTTCTGATTTTATTGTACAATTCGCCGGCTGGTCTTGTCCTGTACTGGACGATGAACAATCTCTTTTCCCTTGTTAGAAACCGCCTGCAAAAGATAAAAAACGCAAAAAAAAATTATTTATTGTTTTCTTTGTACATGCGTACTATTTCTTGATGTATTTCTTCTTTTTTTTCATCACGGCTCAATCATAAAAAGAGTCGGATTTGCGGCTCTATGTTCAACTGTCTTCTTGAAGCCGCTGCTTGCGAAACTGCGCCTGCGGATAAAGCGCGGCATTGACGCGGAATCTCTACTGAGAGACGCCAGCTTTAGACAAACGCGCGTGTTTCTCTTTTCAACGTTGACGCTCTTTTTGCTGGCCGGATTTGTGATACCGACGGCGCTTATAGCGTCTGCGGCGCAGGAATTTTCTTTCATTGACGACTATGCCTCTCCTTTCCCCTTTGTAGTCAACACGACGTTTCAGGCGGCGGGCGTTTTCCTTTTCTGGCCCGTCTGCTTTTATCTTCTATTTTCAAAAAAGGTGTTTTAACCGCCATTATGTCCCTCTCTTCCGCAATCGCTTTGGTTAATACGTTTGTTTTTCCGGGAAACTACGGATTTCTCACCCCCCTGCTAAAATTTTCGGATTTTGTCCAACCATGCTTTTTTAGCGGCATGGCGAATATTTTTTTCTCTTTTTGCGATTGCGGCGCTTTTTCTGTTTTTGCTTGCCTGCCGGAAGAAAATAATCCTCCATTTTTTTCAAGTTGTCGCGCTGATTGCGCTCGCCAGCTTTGGAGCGATCAACACGGTGAGGATACACGCCGATTATTCGGACTTCGCTTCATGGGGAAAGAATGACAAAGGCGTTGCGGGACCGGTATACACCTTTTCTCAAAACGGCAGGAATGTACTCTTCATCATGCTGGATAGGGAGATAAGCGGGTATATCCCATATATCTTTGAGGAAAAACCTGAAGTATACGCCACGTTCAGCGCTTCACATGGTATCCCAACTGCATTTTTTTGGCGGACACATCATATTCGGCGCTCCAGGGCTTTACGGCGGATATGAATACACCCCCTCGAAATGCAGAAACGTTCCGGCGAGCCGCTCATAAAAAAACACAATGAATCCCTTCTGATGCTGCCGAAACTTTTTCTTGACAACGGCTGATCGGCGACCGTAACGGATCCGCCGTGCGCGAATTACAGTTGGACGCCCGATTTGCGTATTTTTGATGAGTATCCTGAAATTCGCGCTGAAAATGTCATCGCCGACAAATATGGCGACGCATGGATACTGAATTCGGAAGAGGGCGTCTCCATTTCTTCTTCTTCCGTATTAAAAAGCAACCTTGTACGGTTTTCATTTTTTAAAATCATGCCGCTCATATTCAGAAGCGTTATATATGACAAAGGTGCCGTGCCTTTCGCCCGGGAAAAACATTATCATGCAAATATCGCGGCCCTGTCTTTATTGGGCGCATGGTTCTCTTTCTTGAAAGAAAACCATGTATATGACAATACGCGGATCATCATTGTTTCTGATCATGGCGAAAATCTCCACAACAGTTTCCCTGACAATACCATTCTGCCGGACGGCAGATCTCTGGAAACATATATAGGGGTGCTGTTGGTGAAAGATTTTAACGCGGCAGGCGATCTCTCGGTCGATCATGCCTTTATGACCAACGCGGACGCGTCGTTGTTGGCGGTGAAAGAGATTATCCCGCATTCGGCTAACCCCTTCACTCACACGCCCTTGCGGAGCGATAAGAAAAACGGCGTTACTATCACTACATGCCGCTTGTGGAACACCAGGCGTCAAGAAAAGCGGCAATTAAGATACAACCTGATGAATGGCTCCATATTCATGGCGATATATTCGATCCCAATAATTGGGAAAAGGCGAGACAATGACAATACATCCGTTGTATATAGATCCCGGTACGAGGAGCATGCTCTTCTCAATCGTGATTGGAGCCGTAGCGACTCTTTACTTTCTGTCCAGAACGGTTTTCATTACATTGAAAACTTTCTTTTCCGGAGGACAAACCGCCGCAGCGTCCGCGAGCGCCCACTATAAATTCGTCGTTTACGCCGAGGGCAAACAGTACTGGAACGTGTTCTTACCCGTATTGGAAGAATTTGAAAAAAGACGACAGCGACTCCGGTATCCGACTTCTTCTCGTGACGATCCTGTCTTTGAAAGCCGCTTCCAGTATATTACGCCTGAATTTATCGGCGAAGGGAACCGGCCTTTTGCGCGGTTGAACCTGCTTGACGCTGATTTTGCGCTTATGACGACGCCGGGATTGGGTATATACCAAATGAAGCGGTCTTGTCATGTGTTTCATGGGCCGACCGACCCCCGGACATACCGTATGTTTGGGCTTGACTATTTTGATTAGGCGCTGCTTACCGGCGACTACTAGGCGCATGACATCCGCGCCTTTGAGAAACTCCGCGGTCTGCCGGAAAAACAGCTTGTAACTGTGGGCTGTACATATCTTGACGTCGCCGCAGAAAGAATAAAACAAATCCCCGGTGAAGAACATCATCCGTTTACCGTTTTGGTTTTCCCGTCATGGGGCAAGTCCGCTCTGCTATCCCGATATGGAGAAAACCTGCTCGACCCGCTGGTGGAAACCGGCTGGCGGATTATTGCGCGCCCCCATCCTCAGTCGCAACATTCTGAAAAGGCGATTCTTGAAAGGCTCTTTGCGCGATATAAAGCCGCTCTCAATCTGGAATGGGACTATGAATGCGAAAACATCTACGCTATGGCGAAAGCGGACGTCATGATCAACGATTATTCCGGCATAACCTTTGATTATGCGTTTTTATGCGATAAACCGGTTGTATATGTCAACCATGACATGGATCTGCGTCCCTATGACGCGCATTTTCTTTCTGATGAACCATGTCATTTCAAGGCGCTCGCAAGATAGGCGCAGAACTGAGAGAAAACAATTTTAATTCCATACAGGATATAATTTCAAATGTTTCCAACAATACTTGGTTTAAAGAACCGGGGGCGGGCGAAGGAGACGGCGTGGCGGTACCAAGGGAGGCGGGAAAGCGAACCGTTGATTTCATGTTTGAAACGGTCGCTAAAATGGAGGACGCCAATGCCTAAAGCAGGCGGCGCGCCGGGCCGCGCTACACGCCTCGCAACAATTCCCGGGGTTTTGAGCCTTGCGCCGGGCCAACGAGACCGCGTTGTTCCATCACCTCTACGAGCCGGGCCGCCCTGTTGTAACCGATTTTGAGACGGCGCTGTATGTAGCTCGCGCTCGCCTTCCCCTGTTGCGCCACAATTTCCCACGCCTTTTCGTAGAGCGGGTCTTCACCTTCGTCAAAAAGATCGGCTTCAACGCTTTCTTCGTCGTCAAAAAAAATTTCATCGTCAATATAATCAGGTTCGCCAAGGGTTTTGACATATTCCACCACCCGCTCGACTTCCTCTTCAGAGATAAAGGCGCCTTGCATACGAGTGGGGAAGGGGTCGACCACGCCCGCGTAAAGCATGTCGCCTTTGCCCAGCAGTTTTTCCGCGCCAACCATATCGATGATGATGCGGCTGTCCATTTTGCTCGCCACCATGAACGCGATGCGGCTGGGAATATTCGCCTTGATGAGACCGGTGATGACGTCAATGGACGGGCGCTGGGTCGCAAGCGCAAGATGAATGCCTACGGCGCGGCTCATGGCGGCTAAACGCGCAACAGTGGACTCAAGCTCTTTGCCGGTAGTCGCCATGAGGTCCGCGAATTCATCAATAACCACGACGATGTAGGGCATATGTTCCGCAGCTATGTTCCGCTCTTTTATGCGCCTGTTGTAACTTTTTATGTCCCGTACGCCCATTGAATCAAGACAAGCGTAGCGCCGTTCCATCTCGCAGATGCAGTACTGGAGCGCCTGAAACGCCTTCTTAGGCTCGGTGATCACCGGCGTCAGGAGATGCGGAATATCGTTGTACAGTTTAAGTTCCACGATTTTCGGATCAATAAGGATGAGCCGCACTTCTGAAGGCGAGCGTTGGTACAAAATGGAAAGAATCAAGGCGTTTACACATACAGACTTGCCCGAACCGGTGGCTCCGGCTATGAGGAGATGGGGCATCTGGGTAAGATCAACGGTTTGCGCCTCGCCGGTAATGTCCTTGCCCAGCACAACCGGAATTCCCAGCCGCTTCCCGTCGCGTTCATTTTCCAGCCTGTCTTCTATGATTTCGGCGAAGGACACAATGTTTCGCTTGGCATTCGGCACCTCGATGCCGACCGCGTGTTTTCCGGGAATAGGAGCGACGATGCGCACGGACTGAGCCGCGAGACGAAGCGCAATGTTGTCTTGCAAATTGACGATCTTCGAGAGCTTCACCCCGGGCGCGGGCAGTATCTCGAACATCGTGATGACTGGCCCCTTGCGTATGCCCGTAACTTCCGCATGAATCTTGAATTCGTTGAGCGTTCTTTTGAGGATTTCCGCGGCATCCCGCGTCGCCTTGTCAATGATCCAGTACTGTCCGTCAGGATAGTCGTTGAGGATACCCGCTGTAGGCACCAGATACGCCTTCCATCTTCTCGGTGAAACCGCCGGCGAAACCGTGTGGGTTGCCGGAGATTGCGGCGCGGACGGGGTGGCCGCAGCTGTCGCTTCTTCCCTTTTTTTCCCCATATCATGTTTAGAATCATTCACATCAGTCTCTTCCGAATGAATCCCGCCGCCAGTGATTTCATCTGGATCATATTCAAACGGTTCAGGCAGATCAACGTACGCCATTGGTCCTGAAAGCGGCGCCAATGACGGGGTTTTCTCTGTTTCCGTTTCCTTGTCTTGAATCTCGCGTACAGGGCGTACGGGCTTTTGCGGATAAATCGCGTCATCGGTGATTTCTTCGGGATGGTAATCAAACGGTATGGGAATATCAACATACATCACGGACGGCGCCGCCGTAGGCGATGGCGCCGGTTTTGCCGGAGGCTGCGTTTTTTCCGCGTTTGCGAACGGATCGCCTGTTGTCGCGGAGTATTTGTCCCGCTCGTAGTCCTTCGTATCATCCGCGTCGCTTCGCTTTTCGGGGTAAACCGCGCCGTCAGTGATTTCTTCCGGTTTGTACTCAAATATATCGGGCATGTCAACGTACGCGGCGGGTTGAGCGTCGGTATGAGCGTTGGCGTCTTCGCTTCCATTCCCGCTTGGCTTCGCTTTTTCGATCATTTTTTTTAATTCTTTGAAGGCTTGAGCGCTGCCCAAAGGCTTTGGAGAGGGAAGGTCTATTTCTACATCGTCTTCATCATACAAAATAGCGGCGGCGGAAGGCCGCTCTTCTCGCGCGCCGGTTTCCTCCGGTATGACAGCCTCTCTATTTATGATGGTCAAAAATTTTATTTTCCGGCTTTTGCCAGAGGGTCTATTTTGAATCGAAGATGCGCTTTTCACGTTGGGCGAGTCTTCTGTGGAGTCGTAGGGGGTTAATTCCGGCGTTTCCGTCGCGTCTGGGTTTTCTTTTTGAAACAGCGCTTCGTTAAGGATAAGAATGGCGATGAGTTCAATAAGTATACAGAACAATATGATGCAGATATACCCCACTCTGCCGGTCAGTTGCAGAAAATCGGAAGTTTCGGCTAATTCATCAAAAAAATGAAAATAATTATAACCGATGGCTAATGTTACAAACGGCGCCAGTGAAGAGCCTAATGTAAAGATGCGCGCCGGTTTGTACACCGGGTCAATTAACAGGATTGCCCCCCAAAGGCAGTACAATGGTATGGCAAACGCCAGAATTCCATAGGCGTTTGCAAAGAAAGCGCCCACAGGGACTACGACATTCGGTATATCGAACAAGCCGTCCGTTATGGCGAAACCTGTATAGAGGGCAAAAATAAACAGAATCCCAGCTCCTGCCAATGAGCCTATACGTAAGAGAGACACATGAGAACCTGATTGTTGAGGATCATCGCTTTTCAATCGCACTACCTTGGCACCCTTAAACGTCTGCGTTAGAGACGTCTTTTTTTCAGAATATCGGCAAAAACATCTTCCATCTTCACGTTATAATATATGTAACCGTAAGCCGCCGCCGCCGCCGCAACCCGCTTGCCATATTCCCGGGTTTCGGTTATGCTTATGGTTTCCAGAAACAGATCGTCAGGAAGCAATGATTCCGCCGCGCGGAGCCGCCGCACCCTGTTTGGCCCCCCGTTGTATCCAAGCAGGGCGAGGAGAATAGCGTCCGCCCGCCCGATAAGATGCGCAAGATAGTAAGCGCCGATGTGTACGTTTACCTCCGGGTCTTTCAAATTCAAACCGGACTTCAGATAATCAGGCCCTCCTTCTCTGCGTATGCGCTCCGCCATTTCCGCGCCCGTAAAGTCCATTATTTGGGCGAGACCTTCTGCTCCCGCCGATGAAACCACAGACGGCCTGAACGCGCTTTCCGTATGGATAAGCCCGAATAGCACCGCCTCGCTTATGTTTGTCTGCCCCGCGTATTTTTCTACTATAGCATAAAACGGCCTGGGATAATAGAGGAGCATATCAGAAAAAGCTAAAGAATATTCTTTTGTTTTCATATAGGAGCCGGCGAAACGTATGGTTTCATAGTATTGGCCGTCGTCGGAGAGGGCTTGCGCCAGTATGCGTGATTCGCCTATGGTCAACGCCCGCGCCGATCTCTGAATATAGGGAAACGCATACCGCGCGGCGCCGTATTTAAAAAAGCCAAGCAAAAAGTCCAAGAGTCCGGCTTGCCCCGCATCACCATTTTTTGGGGTCTTTTTCTTTTTTTCAGCCTCCTGGAACTTTTCGGGTTGTTCTGCAAAGATATGTTTCCCAAGACGCGATGCGCTGAGCGTCCGATAATAAAAAGAAGCGGTTTGCTCCTCATAGGCTAAACTGAAAAAAGAGCCGGCGGAGCCGTCTAGACCCGTATACGCCGCGGCTTGCGCCGCCGGTATGTAGCCTTCTGAAACGATCCGTCCGATGATGTACGCATATTGCGCTATTGTCGCGCCGTTGGCGTACTGCGCGCCTTTTACGCTTCTAATGCAACTAAAAATTTCCAACAGCCTCGTCCATGAATGGCTTGCGACAACGATCTGGCATAATTCACCTAAAACATCAGAAAAATAGGACGCATCGTTCCATTGGTTCGCGTAAATATGGAGCAGAGAGATCGCTTTTTGAGGGGACTGTTTAAGCGCGACATTTAAAATATACCAGATGCAGGCGTCTTCCTGTTCCGCATCCGGCGCGAAAACAAGGGAGCGGGTGAAATAGTCTTCCGCTTCGCTCCAATGAGACGCGAGACGCTCCATTCTTCCCGCGAAAAACAGCAGGTTATACCGCGCATGAGCGGTTTCCTCCCATTCTTTTCTGGTGCGCACCCGTTCCCGCATCGCGTCCTCCCATTCGACGAAGAGTTTGACGCCTTCCGATCCTGCGCCTGAATATTGAAAACAGCGTCCCAAGTCCGCTATGAGCGCCGGATTTTTTAAAAAAAGCCTGTGATCTTGCGCAATAACTTTGCGAAATGCCCTGAGCGCGTCCCCATACGACTTTCGCGCTGTTTCAAAATGTCCTTCTATCGCCCATTTTTCACTTTCTTTAAAGGCGGAGTTCGATCCCTCCCATTCCGACAATTCTTCGTATGTCCATGTGTGTACGTCCGCAACTGTTCCATCCAACAGGAATTGAAATAGTTCTTGCGAGACATCCCCGCCCAATTTAAGCGTAGAGAGAAGATGGAAAGCTCTGTCCCACGGTTGCTCGCCGGACGTTGCGCTCCGCGCCCCAATCAGATCTCCAGTAAAATACAAGGCCGCCGCCTTGAGCGTTGACGGTTCCGCGCCGCCCGCCGCCTGATTAAGAATGTCCGCCGCAAGCCCCGGATCATCCAGCATAAAAGAGAGGAGTTCATGCGAAGCGGCTTCCTGAGTCTGCGTTGAAGGGGAAGAGAGCGCCGCCGTAAAAAGATTGATCGTCCGCAATTTCGGCGCGGCCTCTTCCCCTTTCATCAAGAGACCCGCATAAAAAGGGGCGGAAGGGTGAATATAGGCAATTTCCCGCATTTTTTCCGGTTTCGCTTCCAGTATGAAGGTTATATCGCCTTTTCTCAGACGTTTTTCCGCTTCTTGTACGGTTATATCAAATACTGACTTAGCCTCGCTCTTGCACGAGTTAAAAAAGAGTATGGGCGCAAGAATTAATGGGAAAAAATTTGTCCTGTGGCGCAACCTGTTTTTCATATTCTCACATCGCCTTCTTGCAAGTCTACAGTTTCGGCGGGATGCGCAGAACAACGCCTGGCAACAAGATCGCCGATGGGCGGAGTTTGTTGTACCGCGCGAGCCGGGTATAAAGCCACGGGTTGTTGTAAAAAACATCGGCTATATCCCAGAGCGTGTCGCCCCAACGCACTTTGTACCTTGCGCCGTTTTTGGGAATGGGTTTCGGCGCTTTGTAAGAACGCACCGGCGCGGGCGGTCTTTTCGGGTTTTGTTCTGACCGCGCCAGTTGCGCGCGCTCTCCATATAATGCGGCGCCTTCGACTCCAGTCTGATCCTCGGTCGCCGGTTCTTGTTCGGACGGCTTTTCGGCATGTACAGCGGCGGCGTCCTGTTCATCAGGCGCCCGCTTCTGTTCGGGCAGTTCTTCGGCTCCAGTCTGATCCTCAGTCGCCGGTTCTTGTTCGGACGGCTTTTCGGCATGTACGGCGGCGGCTTGCTCTTCAGGAGCCGGATCCGCGGGCGTTTCCGTTGCTGCGACGCCGGACGTCCCTTCGGATGCAGTGGGTTTTCCGCGCGCCAGAAAGAACCAACTCGCGCCACAGGCGGCGGCAAGCGACAAAGCGGCGATACAGATGGGAATAAGGGGAAATTTCTTTGCGGATTTCTGTTCGTATAGCAAACTCATAGGCAACAACCCGGCGTTTTCTTCAATTTCCGGCGTTTCCGGCTTTTCGATTTTTCGACCAGCGCTTTTGCGCCCGTTTTCGCGCCCGTCATCTTTATCAACCGTTTTGAGCCATATGACTAACTGCCGGCATTCGCCTGTTTTTACATTTTTTGCGGTTGCGTCGATTTTTTCCCGCCCATTTGACTCAATCGCAAGATCGATGGCATCATCTTCATCCATTTCTTCTTTTCCATTTCCAAGAAGCAAACGTCCTATGCGTTGAGCGTCTTCCATGGATTGCAGTTCGCTTTTGTAAAAGTCTATTTGCACCCGTTTTTGTCCCTTTCTCGCGGGTATAAGCGCAAATTTTTTCTTTTGCGGATCGTTTTCATCAAGAAGCGGATAAAAATTCCCATTAGCTATTTTTATACCAATAGTTGCCATCTTTTTCCCTTTCTATTTTAGTTTGAAGCGGGGAATTTGTCAATGCCATGCATCTAACGAATTCCACCTGTCAATACCTCCGCATGTGACGCGCTTTCAGCGCGCGCTCATTTTTCCAGCAGGTACAGATATTCCTTTACATGGACATTCCGCCCGGCGAGGTTTCTGCATCCCCTGAATGTGTTGTATTTTGTTTCCAGTATCTCCAATTTGCCGTTTTTTTCGAGCAAGGCGGTCATTTCTTCAAGAGAAATAAAACCCTCGGAGTTGAAAGAGAGCATCACGTACTTCGCGTTTATGTTGCTTATCAGATCCATAAGCGCTTTGGGCGCTTCGCGCCTTTTGTTATACGCCGAACGGTTCCAGTTTTTGGGGATGCCCGACACCTTGCTCATTGCGGCAGGCTGTTTATTCTCAATGATGACATTCAGCATGAAGTAATTTGAACCGTACGGATGCTGGTTGTACGGCGGATCCAGATACGCCAGATCGACTTCCGGCGCGGCCTTGACGACGCGGTTCGCGTTGCCGTTATATACGATGGTCTCGCAGTTGAAGTTGCTGAAAACCGGGAAGGGCAGGATGATGTCGCCTTTTATTCTCGGCAGGGCGGTCTGGTTGCTTCCGCCGAATTGGCCGATTCCGGTCGTCCTATCTTTGTAAAACCCTTTGAAAACGCCCGGCGTATTCGCGTGAATCGAGGCTTCCGAGAGCAGGGGCGCAAGGAAAAATTTTTTGAAAGGTTCGTCAAGCTGCTCTATTGCGTTACGCGCGGTGTCTATGTACATGGCGTTTCTGCGCGTATAGAACACCCGCTCGTTTCGCCTGATGTCATTGTCATTTTCAGGCGCGTATAGCTTTGTGACGACTCCTTCTTTCAATGGATTGTTCGTTATATTGGACATAATGTCATGGTACCGTTTTTTTAAAGAATTCATATTTATATCGCTTGCGTTGGTCAAGTAACAACTGTTTATCAAGGCGGCGTATTTTTCCATGTCGTTTACCAAAAGGAAGCTTGCGTATTGTTTTAAGCGCCGCGCCACCACGCCCGACCCGCTGAACACATCGAAGACGGCGAGTTTGCTTTTGCCCAATTTCCTTTGCACCAGATACACGCCGCGTTCAATAAACTTTATAAGCGAACGCTTGTTGCCAATATAAGTTATTATTTGCTTGGTAAGATAATCCTCGTTCTCACATGGGAATAAACCCGGCTGTACGCTCATATTTTCATTATATCATACTCATTTTTTTTTGAAAACTCTTGTATGACGTATGCGCCGCGGTGAATGGCATATTTTTGAGAACCGCCGGAAACGATTCGAAAATCACTTGACATAGTTTCAATATAGTTTCACGCGGCGTATATACTGTTCTGTATAACTCTCTTTTAGGGCGTCGCGCCGAATTTTTCAAACGCTCAAGAGACGGTTGCCCCCGCCCCCCATACTGTACGGAAAACACTGTGTCAAAACTGATAGGGGCCGCTCCTGTGTTGAGCGCGGAGGCTGCCAATACGCTGGATCAAGGAACATTGTCCTGAAAAATTCGCGTGTCATAGAAAGCGAGTTTACGCTGACCGTAGCGGATGCGGCTTCTTGACGGGCTGTATCTGACCCTGATAGAGGCGGAATGAGAATGTATGTTCCGGCGGACGGCGCCGTGGAGGCGACGGCTTTGTACGCGCGGCATCGCGTACAAAGCGGAATAGTTTCGTGAAAGCGACCGTTGGTTAGGGGAACCGCCGCTTAAAAAAATATGCGAAATGATTCGTATAAAGCTAGTTATGCGAAATTGCACTAAAATTTCTGCAAATTTTCATAAAAAATGTTGTAAAAATGATTGACAGATACGATACATTATCGTATCATAAATTTATAAAAGCAACCGCTATATATTGAAGATACATTGGCAAACAATGTAAAGGAATTTACTCATAATTCTACCATTACCGAGGCGATAACTATCGCTCTCAAGGATTGGATAGATATTTACAGTATTAAAGAACTCAATAATCAAAGAATCCTATAATTATTGAGAATGGACATAAAATTCGACAGACCAATCGAAAGATATGATTATATTGGACACGTCAATTTGGATAGAATTTCTCAAAACTCATGATGCTTATTTTACGGTAATTTCCCAGTTATTAGAACAGAAAGACATTCTGGCGGTAGAATGTGTTTTTGGTGAATTATTGCAAGGTGTAAAGAATGATGCTGAACAAAATATGATATTAAATTATTGGAAACATTTGCAAAAAATAGATATGACGGAAATAATAATAGAAGCAGGATTGTTTTCAAGTAGAAATAAATTATTGGATAAAGGTGTTGGGTTAATAGATGCGATAATATTAATACATGGGATAAGAAGTCAATCAAGAATATGGACATTAGATAAAATTTTTTACATATAATACCTGAAGAATTGAAATATAAATAAAGCGCGGGCGACTTCGCATAACAGGCCAATATACGCGCTCCAGCGTAGCTGGGGACGCCGCTGAAGCGGATCGGCCTCCGTTCGCCTAGCTCAATCGCTACGCTCATTCGCACGGCTCACTCCGCCGCTTGCGCTTAGGGGGGGTTCTTTATAGCGCCGCCCAAACGTCATATACAGCCGGAAGGTTATGCGACATTCAAAAGAATTTGTAAAATTCACTTGACAAAAAGATGGAGTGTCTTCATAATATCATAAGAAGGAGAAAGCAATGAAGAAAAATATATTTATTGCCGCATTGATTTTTATAGGTATTTCTATTTTTTCTGCCTGCGCATTAGAGCCAGAAAATTTGAATAAAGGGTTTTATTTTGAAGAACAAATATTCACCTCTGAATGGGATGCATGGGAAAATAAAAATATACAAAATTATAGTTTCACTCTGGCCGGGAAACTTCCTCATTGGAATTTTAATCTTTCAAGAGCAATTTTTATGCATGATTATAAAGTAAATATAATCGTGAAAAATGGCGTAATGGATTCATTTGAGTATATTGGCGATGCTCCGCGTGAAGATGATGGAGAATCAAGTTTAATTTTAGAACCTGAATTTACATCAATATCAGATATGTACCAAAGAATATCCAATATGACAAAGGAAGAAAGAAAATGGTGGAGTGAATATTCTGGCGAAGAGGGGCTTATTTCAACCACTTATGAAATTAAATATGACAGTCAATTACATTATATAACATTTTTTGAGCCTGTAGGTAAATGGGAATCGGGTTGGATAGTTGATACTACGGCACATGCTGTTACTATTTCAAATTTTACAGTATTAGATGATAAATAAACAACTGCAGGGCAAGCCCTGCGATATTGGCGTATGCGGGGGGAACACATCTCCCGCGCCCCCGGTAACCGCCCCAAGAGGCGGGGTATTAAATCATAAAGGGCTACGCCCTAATGAAAGTTGATCTCCCAAACCCCCCGCTCCCTAAAAATCCTTCCTCTTCCGCTCAATGACCGCTTTATCTTTTTCTACTGTATGTATGAATACATGTTTCTCAAGCGGGACTTACGAACCATGTATTTTTCAGCGCTTGCTGTTTCAAACCTGTTTTGAAACGGATGCCTTGATTGAAAAGAGCGGACGCGCGCTAAATAAAGAGAACGGCGCATATTGACGTGGGGTACGCCATGTGCTATAGTGTTCCGTATGAGCGCGTCTATGCATCGTTTCAAAATATTTACAGTAACGAAAGGCAACCTCCGTCCGACTCCCTCGTGTTCCGCGGCGTCTGTCGCGCGTCCCCGCATTTTTGCCGCCGTTTCAACCCCTCCGCCAGGATTGTCGTCCGCCTGTTGTAAAGGAACCGGCGCGGCGGTTCCGCCGCCGGCAGAGCCGCGATTTGCCGGCCTTCCCGCGCATGGGGGATTTCTTTTTCCGGTGTCCGGCGCTTTCCCGTCGGCAACGTCGTTGGATACGGGCGTTCTTTTCCTGCGCGCGGGGCTTCCCGTTGCGGCCCGAAGAAATTTTTTAACCGTTGCAAGACCTCTTCCGACCGTTGCAAGAGTTCTTCCGACCGTTGCAAGAGTTCTTCCGACCGTTGCAAGACTTCTTCCGACCGTTGCAAGAGTTCTTCCGACCGTTGCAAGACTTCTTCCAACCGTTACAAGACTTCTTCCGACCGTTGCAAGAGTTCTTCCGACCGTTACAAGACTT